>CAJUEZ010000032.1 GCA_910585485.1 uncultured Clostridia bacterium | reverse complement strand
GACAATTTTTCCTCGCCGTCATATTGCGAAAGCTTTGATATATCGACAAAATTCCCTGTGATATTCACACACGGAACATCTATTCTGTCCTCGTTGTTTTCATCAAATTCCCACAGCGCGCGGCTCATTATTTTATCAGGCTCAATATAATCGCTATAATTTCTGAATCCTTCACGCACTCCGTAAATATCGGCATTTTCACTTTTTATATACTGCTCGCCATTGTTGACGCTTCCGATGTGCGCGTCATCTTTTCCGTAAGGATATAATTTGGTCACCATATCTGTTATATCCCGCTCAACCGATAAATTCTCCATATTCTTTGTCAGGTCAAGACGCGTATTGGTATCCTTGCCCACTCGCTCCACAAGCGCCACTTTATAATTATCGGTATAAATCTCGCCCTTGCCGCAGTTTTCAATAATAGCTTTGACCACATCATAAGGATTTGTTTTATCAATCGAAAAGAAATCTATTCTAAAGCCATCGTCATCAACACGCTTCATTCCTCTGTCCGCAAGCTCGTCATCCTCAAACAGTGAAAACTCCGTGCCTTCAAACGCTTTCCGCATCACCTCAACCGGATAAACACCAATCATGTCGGGTATATTCTGTATATGAAGATTGGGCGCGTCGGCATTATAAACATGATGGCACTCCGCTTCAAGCACAGCTTTTTCGCCCTTATTTCTCACCACTCTTACAATCCTGTAAGCCTGTCCCTCGCATATCGCCAATTTATTTTCGTTTATAATATCCGCTTTATCATCCAACGGATGTGAAAATTCCAACATATGTGTTCCGTTTATCTCACGCGTAACCTTGACATTATACGCGTTTTGCAAAATGATTCCTTGATCGAAATTTCTCCTGTTATATGGCACTATTTTAAGCATTTCCATCACTCCATTCCACATCTTCCAGAATAACGTCATACATAAATCGAGGATTAAAATGCACTTTCATTATTATTTCATTTGAGATAACCGAGCGCATATGCAAAGCATTATCGCCGGGAGGAAATTCAAAAAATTCTCCCACAGCCTCTAATTTTTCACCACAGTTCGTTATCTCATGCTTTTCAAAATCAATAATCGTAGGCCCGCCTTTGTTTTCATTCCAAAAGCCCAAACCTTTTCCGTTCAGCGTCATCCACACGTCAGCCGAATGACTAAACATTTCAATAATGGGACGCATAGGGCAATCGCCAAAATTTTTTACATTAACCTGCGCGTCAATCTGCGGGTCGCCTTGTATTATTTTGGTGTAATGATTGTCTATAACAAGCGCCATAGAAGAAGATAAATATACTCCGTCTTCCAGTTTCGGACCGTTTTCATTAAACGAACATCTGCAAAACGGTTCGGTGCGAAACGATACCTCCATCACAGCCTTTTTTCCGCCGCGCTCAGGCATATATAGTATTTCATCGGATACTCTCGCGTTCCACACAGCAAGCGGCATATCGTCAAAAATCAGGTCGCCGTTTCCCATAAGCCAAAGAGAGAGTTTTGACATTTTTGTCTGCATATCGTAAATATCATCAGCCACAGCGCTGATAATAACTGTAAAAATCCTGTCATTATACATTTCCCGTCCCATGGAGTTTGACTTTGAAAAGTCATACGAGCCGTCCCTGTGAGGCATGGAAACCTCACAGGTCTTTACTGACGGACGTATAGGACGTGATTTAGTCTGAACCGTCACACCAAATTCCGATGAATGACGGTCTTTGAATTTAAAACCGTTTCTCATTTGTAACCACTCCTTTTCTGACTATCGCGCCGCATTAATAATATCTGCTGTGCGCAATAGTCAGACCTACTCGATTTTTTAAGGCATCCAAAGCATCGGAACTATCGCTCCTGATACTTATATTTCGATTATCAGAATATGAATTTAAAGATATTTTAATGGATTTTATAGCACTTATAGTCTGAGCAAACAACGTTGATATGGTGTTTTCCATACTTTGTATGTCGTAATTCACACTTCCTATTATTCCCTCTATATTCACTCCTGAATTTTCAATGGCGGCAAGAAGATATTTTTTATTCGCCTCGACAAGCTCATAGCTTTCCTCAAGCTGTGTTATTTTTTCCGTGTGCGTTTTCTGAAGATTATACATTTCCTCCTCACGGTTAAGTTTTTTCAATTCATCCTGAAGAGAATTATACTTGTCAACACCTCTCTGTGTCACAGCGTTTCTGTAAATTGCAAGCTGATGCGTTATCTCCGCTCTTGAGGCTTTTCTGTCCTGCGTCTCCCACTTTTCACTGAGAGCGTTTTCTTCATTGGAAAACTTCTGCTTAAGATTTGATATATAGTTTTTCTGACGGTTCAGCAACTCGTCCACCTGATCCATCTTAGCCGTATACAAATCAAGCTGCGCGTACATCGTATCATCACGATACTCCTGCCAGCCAACAAAACCGCCGTCATACATCTGCTGTATTCTTTCAATGGAACGCTCATAAAACTTAACCGGGCTGTCTCCCGCCTCATACCAGTCATCATAAGTATCCCGTATGTTTTTCCAATTCTTCGCGTCACTCTGCCATTTTTGATATACAGCGTAATTCTTCTGATTCTCCAGTTTTCCGATTTTTAAATCGACGCCTGATTTATAGTCGTAAAAATCCTCCCATATCTCCTTTATCTCATCAGCGGAATATGCGGTGGATTCAACCATTTGCGAAACCATTGCATTATAGTTTTCTATCTGTCTTTTGTACGACTCAATTTGTCCGTCAAGTCCCATTGACCCGACTTCTGTCTGATATTTTATCCATGCGTCCGAACGCTTTTTATAATCAGAAAGAGCCTCGCTGCTCTGCTTTTTTTCCGCCTTCCATATTTTTTGCTGTGCGGAAAATATTTCCTCCTGAATTTCCTTTACAGCTTCGCTGTCATACGAAAATTTTACCATCAGGTCATTCCACCATTTAAGTTCCTCAGCCGGAGACATATCATGAGTTTTCTTGTAATGACTAAGACCTGCTTTATCCGCTTGAAACGCCTCGTTATTTTTCCCTGCGGCATAATGCGGCAGTCCCATAAGAGACATGATATTTTTTGTTTCGTCCGCTGTATATACCTTGTCCCCGCGCGAAAGCGGAACAACAACATCGCGTCCGCTGTACATCATTAATTGTCCATTATGCTCTATAAGTTCTCTCGGGTCGCTTTTTCCCCTTTCGTCATTGACAACAGCAAGTCCTTCATAGGCATTCTTTGTTCCCTTAGCCAGTTTAGGCATTCCCGCGAGCGCGTACCGCACTGATATAGTGACAGTTTTATCTGATAAACTGTTTATCCGCTCTCGCGCCGAATTTACACCCGCCGCTGTATTATCAACCGCGTTCAAGGTTATCCTCGCTTCTTTTCCGTCAAACTCGTTCATCAGAGCGCCCGCGGACTCGCTAAGCGACGCGACAGCCGATTGCGCGCTGTTCAGCGAGCTTATAAGTCCCGATGTGTCCGCGTCTATTCTTACCGAAAGATTTGCGACATCTGCCATAATTATACCTCCTCTCCGTAAAACATCCTCAGATGCTCGTCTGTATATTCCTCCGCGCCGCCTTCCAGACCGTCAAGCAGTCTGAAAAGCACCCACGGATTTTGTCTGCCTACAGCGTCAGGCAGCAGATGGTGATGCTGCAAAAGCAGCGGATAAATATCCCTTAATCTGCCGCCGCTGCCTGACGCTATTCGTTTTTTGACGACAGCGCGTCAACATAAAATCCCCACAGTGTTATACACATTTCCGAACGGACTGCTATATCAAGCGAGTTTATAATATCCTGTGTGGCTTCCGTCCCTTCAAACATATAGTCCACAGCGTCACGGCATATATTCAGAGGACCTTTCCTGCCGCTGTCATTATGCGCGTCGTTTATGATACACATAGCCTCAAAATCAAACGGCTTTGAGACATATTTTGTTTTGTCCTTTGTAAATGTTAATGTATGCTGCATATTTTTCTCCTTAATTATACTGTTTCTGTCGGATAATAGTTCATATCTGAGAACCATTTTTCCTCAAATTCATCTCTTGTTATACTATCGGGCAAATCACTCTCGTCAAAATAAGCGTAATAATTATTGTCGAAATCACGCTGAACAGCAGTATACGTGGCTTTTGCGGTCTGTCTGTCTATAGAACCGCCCGACGGCTTTGTCTTTCCACCTAAATTTGAGGCAAAGCTATATGAGCCCTTATAATATCTGACGTATCTATACGAACCGTCAGATTTCAATATTCTCCATGCCACTCCGAAGTAAACTGTTTTCGTGTCGTTACCCACTTCGACAACGCCCATCTTACGCTCTACTCCTCGCCACATCGCGTCTACCTCCGGAGGTATATCCGCGTTTGTTATATCATGACCGATTTTTTCAATATAGCTTGCAGTTTCATACGCGCCGTTATCAGCGTCAAAAACATCACTGCCGCCCGTATCGGTCGGCGCTATTTCAACCGTTCCTTTAAGGTTGTACGCCTCGCCGTATTCTGCTCCCTCTAAAGTGTCTGATATTACGTTGAAAAATGTATACTTGTCAACGCCTATAGTTGGTAAAGGTTTTTTAATCATTTGTTTTCCTCCTACACTTTTGTATATTAATATTTTTTGTCTTAAAGCCGAATTTCTTCGCTATATTTTTACTGCAAAGTAAAATACTTTTGAAATCTCATAGTTCTATGATAGATTTTTTCATCCTTTTTGGGAACGTCCATGGACATTTCCCGAGTCCATCCGTCATTTGTCATTAGTGCGTTTATGCGAATTGACAATTCCGCGCACTCCTTCGGCACTTTTGCCCATACGTCTATTTGAACATACCCATTTTGAATACATTCGCTGTTATCCGCGTAAAACGCGCCTTTCTCAGCAAGATTGTAATAGCTGACCACTTTTTCCCCTGTAAAAGATTCGGGGTACTGGTATACCACCTTACAATCAAGCGGCAGTAAAGCTTTTTTTGCTTCCTCGTTTATATCAATCATTCTCCACACTCCTTACAGCGATTCCAATTCAGCGGTAATCGCATATAGAATAGCTTCCGTATTCAAAAGAAGCGAGGGGACCAAATACGGCTGCGCCGCCATTTTAGAAGTTCCGAATTCCACATACGCGGCATAATCCGTATCCGCCGAAATCTCGGCGGAGGACGCGTTTGTTGATACATTTATTGATGATTGCAATTTTCCCGTATCAACCGGACACATATCCCGCGCGCTTTGCGCTACAGCCTCCGCGCCCGCGGCGACTATCGCCTCAATATTCTCCTCAATTCTTTTGGAAAGAGCGGAAAATCCGCCGTCATATGTAACGCTAACCTTCATTTTCATTACTCCTCATCAATGCCGTCATTCCAAAATTCCAAATTTCAGTGTTCACTATCATATGCCATATGCCGCCAAAATTTACATACCTTCCAATTTTTATAAGGTCATTTTTGTCACAGAAAAGCTTATAAAGTCTTTCGGAGGATAATCCGTATACGCGGCTTTGGGTATCTGATTTAACCGGCTGAATGTCACACACGATATTCCCGATAAATGTCAGTTCGCCTTCTTTTTCATAGCTGTTTTCTTTCTTTTCATATATGCCTATTTCAGTATCATAAAATCGTTCAAACGGATTCATTCTCTCCACTCTCCATTTCTGAGGGCACTTTAACCTTTCGGCTTATAAATGGTTTTAATCTCATAGCATACCCGCCGAGGAAATCATTGTCCGCGAAGGAATATTCCACGCGTCTCTCCCCCTCTGTAACAGATTTAACACCTTCCTGTTCCACGCGGCGAAATTGTTCCGCCGCAATAGACGGAATAAAGCTTATCAGCTGACGCGGAAGCACGTCTATTCTGCAATACGACATGACAGCGTCTATAACATTTTCGATAATAAGCTCAAGCCGCTTATCATTTTCCTCGTCCTCGATTTTTAAAAGTCCCTTTACGTTATAAAGGATTTCCGTTTTTATATCCTCCATATTAATTTCCACAGCCTTTCATTATAAATTATTTACCGCTGTCATAAAGGGTTATTTCCCCGACGCCTGACCTTTAAACACATAAATCGCGTCGCTCTTATTATTAAGCACGAAAGCGTCATAATAAACTCTGCCTTCAACAAGCCAACCGTTTATTCCGGGAGGATTATCATGAATTTTATACTCTGACAGCTTTACCGGTGAGGTTGTCGCAGCCTGACTGGTGATTATAAACTCAACACCCTCAGGGAAATATGTCTTAGGCACGACTATTACAGGAATCCCGTCTATAGTTCCAACCTGACCCTTTATCAGCATTTTCTGAGCGATATCGCCGTTTCTTATAAAACTTGAATCCTCCTTGATGTTTTTATAAAAATTGCTCGAAACAAACGCAGTAAGTCCTGTCAGCGGCACATTGTTTTCAATGAGCTGAGCCGCGCCTGTCAAAAACGCGTCATAAGCTGTGGTTTTGGAAATCGTGCCGGTAGCCACAGTTCCCGCGCCCGCGCAGATTTTCTCAAAACGATACTTATCAATTTCAGGTATTACAACCTCGCGAAGCTGTCTCTGAAGAGCAGCGCCCGCCGCGTTTGACATTTGAGTATCGTTATATGTTCCTCTGTCGATAGTGAAGGTAAAGCTTCTGTCGCGTGACATTGTAAGTTCCTGCACAGTGTTTTCAAGTTCCTGCGGGGTTCCGTATCTGCTTGATCCCGCCGCGGAATAATCATTCATTTGCGCCGTCGGTATTGAATAGACATTGACAGTCTTTACACCCACAAAGTCATAGTCATTATTTACCGCGGAAGATGTCATAGATTCTCTCGCAAATTTTTCGTCAATTTTCTGAGCATATTTGCTCGCGTAATTTATAGCCATTATTAATCAATCCTTTCAAAATCTTAATTACATTCCCAATCCATTTAAAAACGGGTCGCCCGCATGTTCTCTCTCTTTTGAAACCCGCGGCAATGTTCCCTTTAAACGGTTGGACAGTCCCTCTTCGATAGCCTTCATATATTCCTTCTTGAAAGAGGCGATATTTTCCATCATTACCTCCTTGTCTCCGTCCGCCACCATTTTTGCGAAGTTTACCGGAAGATTCTGAGCGGCAAGTTCTTTCGCAGCCTCAAATTCGGATTTTTCGCTTACATACTGCTGTCTTTCACTTTCAAAGTCCTTTTGCTTTCTTTCCATTTCCTCTCTGGCTCTTTCCTCTGAGGACATTGTGGCAAGTCTCGCGGCATCTTCACGCTCCGAAACAATTCTTGTTTCAAAGTCCTTCTCCCATGAAGCTTTAGCCTCCGCGACAGCCTTGGCGACATATTTTGCAATCGTCTCCTTTAGAGATTCGCCCTCGCTCTTTTCGACAGTTTCTGTTTTGTTTGTCTGCTTTTCTTTTTGATTTTTTGTTTCTTGTTTTGTTTTTTCGTACATTTTTTCCTTCCTTTCCGCGCGCCGTTTAACGCGTCATATACCAACGGCTTATTTATACCTGCGTCTCTTTCATTTGCTCGTTCAGCATGCGTTCCTTTGACGCAAGCTGCGCTTCCTCCTTCGGGTCTCCCACAAAGGATAACTGTGATAATAGTGTTTCGCTTGTCGCTATTCCCGCCAGATTTTTTACCATTTGAGAAGTTTCCAGTTCGTTTACCGGCAAGTTTCTTGTGAACACCACGTCAATTCTGTGAAGCGGCACATATTCCATAGCGCCTTTGAGTGACAGAAAATTGTCGTATAGTTCAAAACGCTGTTTGAGAGCCTTTGTAAAATATCTTTCCTTATTTCTTACATGCTGCTCAAAGCCCATAAGTTTATATTTGATTGCGACGCCTGAAAGATTGGTGCCGAATGTCTGGTCTGTTAAATCTGGTATCATCGAAAAACGATGTATATCCGTTTTAAGACTGTCTCTCAAAACCTGCACGTCGCTTTCTGACATAACTTTTGAAAGATACTCCGCTCCCGCGCCTTCATATCCCATAAGAATACGCTCTTCACGCAGTTTTTTTGCCTGCTCGCTGTCAAGGTCTATGCCGATTAGAAACAGAAACGCGTCAACAAACTGCTCCTTATCATTCACGCGGTCCGATTCAAGAATATTATACGCGTCTATAAGGGGTATCATCTGTTCAAAATCGCCTTGCCGCTCCTCATTATTGCGATATTCAACCATCGGTATTTTACCGAAATAGTGCGGATGCTCCTCTGTTTTTGTCATATGTATAAAGCTGTCTGTATCGTTTTCATATGTATAAATACAAGAATTATCGCATATTATACAGCACGTTCCCGTTACGCTTCCGTCAATATCACGTTTTTTGTAATAATGTATGCCGCACAACGGCACTTCGCCAACTCCCGTGCCGTATACCATAAAAGTATTGGTCGGCGGCAGGCAAACACTCTTTGGCTGCGACTCCTCGTCCGAGTAAACCATTTCATAGGCTTTTCCGTAGATACTCATAGTCTTTTCCAATTCCGCGTCAATACTGGCAATGTCCTGAAGCGCATAGCTGTTTTTTACAGCTTCAATATCATATCCTTCCGAACAGCTGTACGTTACGGGATTGCCCACAAGATAACTTTTCGCGATGTCCACAATATACTTTGCATGATTGCATACAATTTTATTGTTCGCTATTCTTTCGCTTGAACGACGGCGGAAACATATATCATGTTTCCCTATATAGTAATTGTAAAGCTTCTCAAAACGTTCTTGCTCCGTCGAATGTCGGGCAATCAGCTTTGACAATATCAAGTCCGTCATGCCGTTGTCCAAAATCTTCTCATCAATAATCATAAATCCAAATCCCTCCTGTTTATAACTCTCGCCTTTCTTTTGCTTATTTCATCTTCAAGCGCGTAACGTATCGCGTCAATAGTGTGATTATTTTTGTCGGGATACGTTGAACGAAATTCTCCGTCCGTACCGCGCTCCAGTTCATATTCAGAAAATTCTCTCGCCGCGTTCGGACATTTTATCGGGTCAATAACAATTTTTTCCAGCCCCTGTAAAAACTTTATGCCGTACTCAATACTGTCTTTTCCTTTTCTCGCTCCCCTCACTCTCAGTCCAAACTGTCGCAAATCATTAATACTTTTAGGCTCGGCGCTGTCACATATAATCATTTCGTTTTCGTATCCCTTTTGAAGAATTTTCTCCGCCGCTGCATAATTTGAAAGACCCTTGGCATATATCTCTTCAAAAATGAACAACCTGTTGTTATGAAAATAGCAAACCACGTACACAAAAGGATCAGCCGCAAATCCAAAATCAATCCCGCATTTTATGCTGTCAAAACAGCTCTCTTCATCTCCTGTTAACGCTCGGATTTCAAGATTATCAAAAATCTCTCCTCCCGTTCCTGTCACTTCGCCAAGATATTCATGATTATACTGATTAATGTGTAGCTTTTTAAGATACTCAGCCTCTAAAAAAAATTGTTCGCCCAACCACTCATGAGGCACATCCAAATATGTACTTTTATGAAGAAGCAAATCATCACGTTCTTTAAGCGCCTCACGGTTTACCCAGTTTTGCCTGTTTTGCGGAGGATTATATGAATAAAACACGGTAAACTTTTCACCGCCGCGCATCAATGATTGATTAATAGTGCGTATTTCCTTCATGCCATGAAATTCATCAAGTTCCTCATACCATATATACCGCACATATCCGCGCGTCACTTTTGTGGATTTAAGTTTATGCGCCTTATCCGCGCCTCTAAAAAGAATTTTCTGACCTGTTTTGGTATACACTATTTCCGGAACACTGGGTTTTATTTCCCACATATGTTCCACTCCCAGTTTTTCAATCGCCCACTGAAGCTGAGCGAACACACTATCCTTTAAATACGCGCCTACCTTACGCAGAGCCACCGCGTTTGCATCGGGATTTTTCATCATGCCAAGTATAATTTCAATACTGACAAAGCTTGACTTTGTCGAACCGCGCCCGCCGCAAAGCCAAAAATGCGTGTAATTATCAATGTTTTTATGCACCCCGTAAAAAGACGGAGCTATCAGAGTATCAAGCTTTCTGGGCATTTTCCTTTTCTCCGGGAATATTATCAACTATTATCACGTCACCCGCCGATGAAACATGTTTGTCTCCAAACATGCCGTAGTACTTCCCTAAAAGTTCCGCCGCTTTGAAAGAATCAGAAAACTTTATATTTTCTTCATCATATTCTTCACGGCGCATAACGCGGCTTAGATATTCAAGAATTTCATCCTCGCTTGCAATATCCATAATCATCACCTCGCTTAAAATAATACGTCAGACCTGTACACGCATTCACTGCATCCGATACATTCCTCATCGTCGTCCAGATAATAGTACTCGGGCTCATACGCGCCGCATATAGGACATTTTAACGCGCTGTCCTCACCGCAATCTCCATAATCTCCGGTACGCTCCATTTCCATGGCTAAAATTGCCATTGGGTCATCATTTGAATAAATCATACGCGCTCCTTTCTATCTTTACAAGATATTTTATTTTAAAAATATATACCGAAATTCGGCTTTTCCTTTAAGACAAGCATATTATATCATAAAAAGATACTTTTGTCAATACAAAAATTTCTTTTTACGATATTTTTTTATAAATCGCTTGCAAAAAGTTTATTTTTATGATACTATATTACTTGAAAATGAATCATGCTTCATATTACCAAAAGGAGGTATTCCCATGACAACGGGGGAAAGAATCAAACTTCTCAGAAAAGAACACAACCTTACTCAGGAGGAACTTGGCGCAAAGATAGGGGTTCAAAAAGCGGCAATACAAAAATACGAAAAAGGAACTGTAAAAAACATAAAGCGAGACTCTCTTATAAAACTTGCGAAGTATCTTGACACCACTCCTGAATACCTGCTCGGCTGGGATGACACTCCGCAAAACGCTAACATAGTAGACGAATCCGAGTTTGTAATGATACCGGTAGTAGGAAGAGTCGCGGCAGGATTAAGCTGTTTTGCGGAAAATAACATAACGGATTATGAGCCCGTTCATAAAAACAGCATAAATTCCGATGAACAATACGCTTTTTTGCGGGTTGTGGGAGACAGTATGTATCCTGTATTTATGGAAGGAGACCTTGTTCTTGTGCGCTGCCAGACTTCTGTTGACAGCGGCAGCTACGGAGTGGTCACTATAGACGGCGAGAACGGAGTTGTTAAAAGAATCGTATACGGAAAAGACTTTATAGAACTTCAGTCTATAAACCCGATGTATCCGCCGCGCAGATTTACAGACGAGGATGTTTTGCGCATACGCGTTTTCGGACTTGTAAAAGAGATTAAAAGAAAATTCTAAATAAACAGGAACAAATTCGCGTAAATTCACGTCTAATTCAATAGGGGTATACCCCTATTCAACCGCTCGACGGTGAAAATATCTTAATTTAGTTATATATAGAATAAAAATTACATATCGGAATTTGAATATCGTGTATTCAATCAAAAAGGAGTATAAATATTGTATCAATATAGAACTTTAAAAAACGGCATAAGAGTAGTGGCTGAAAAAATAGATTATCTGAAATCCATTTCAATAGGAGTTTGGATAGGAAACGGCTCACGATACGAAAATGAAAGCGAAAACGGTATATCTCATTTTATAGAGCATATGCTGTTTAAGGGAACGCAGACAAGAGACGCGGCGCAGATTGCGCATGAAATCGACTCCGTAGGCGGACAGATAGACGCGTTCACATCGCGCGAGTATACCTGCTTTTGCACAAAAACTCTTGACGCGCACGCTCAAATCGCTCTTGATATTCTTTCGGACATGCTGTATAATCCGAGACTTGCGTATGATGATATGCTTCTTGAAAAACAAGTTATAAAAGAAGAAATCCGTATGTACGAGGACAGCCCCGAAGACCTTGTTTATGACCTTGCGTCATATGCCGTATGGGGAAATACTCCGATGGGAAGAACAATTCTCGGTACATATGAAAGTCTTGATAAAATCAACCCGAACATTATGCGCGAATATATGAATAATCACTATACAAGCGCGAATACAATAATATCAGTATCGGGAAATTTCGATGAGAATTTTTTTGAACTGCTTGAACAATATTTCGGGACGAGAAGTATAAAAGACACTCCTCCCCATCTCACGGAAGCCGTATATCAAAGCGGCAAAAATATTTTAAAAACAAAAGATATTGAACAAGTACAGCTTCTCGCCTCTTTTCGAGGTATAGATGTTATGGATGAAAACGTATACAGTCTGCTTGTTTTTAATAACATATTCGGCAGCGGAATGTCATCAAGACTTTTCCAGAATATACGCGAACAGCGCGGTCTTGTATACTCAATAAATGCCGGGCACAGCGCATATATAGGCACGGGCGTTTTTGACATATCCGCGGGAATGAGTCCCGAAAGTCTGAGCGAAGTCGCTTATCTTATTTCTGAAGAGATTAACAGAGTAAAACGTGACAAACTTTCGGATGATGAAATTTGCAAAGCGAAGGAACAGCTTAAAGGAAACTACATACTTTCCAGTGAAAGCACCGGAGCAAGAATGCAGGGCGCGGGACGCTCTCTGCTTTTAGGTAAGCCAATATATACGCACGAGGAAGTTCTCAAAAAAATTGACACTGTCAATTCGGATTCCGTTTCGCAGATAATAGATAGAGTTCTTGACAGCTCCACACTTTGTGTTTCAGCGGTCGGTCCGGTAGAAAATGTTGACAATTTGTTTAATTTACGCTGAAAATCCTGTAAAAATATTAAATATTAATAAATTTTTTGTCAAAACACTTGCAATTTATTGATTTTTGTAATATGCTATATTTAAGGATTGCTATGAACGAAAATGAAAGGGTGAACATCATGGAATTTAATGAAACAATGAAAATCAATCTTGAGTTCGATAAAGAACAAGAGGTTAGAGACATCGTTGCCAAAGTATATGAGGCGCTGAAAATCAAAGGCTATGATCCAATCAGCCAAATAGTCGGATATATCCTTTCAGGTGACCCGACATACATAACCAGTTATAACGGGGCAAGAGGTTTGATTGTAAAAATCGAACGCGATGAACTTTTGGAAGAATTTGCAAAAACATATATCAAAACACTTTAAATGAATGTCTGAAAAAACAGAGTATGCTTTGGCATACTCTGTTTTTCATTAATTTCCATATTTAATTAAAAATCAGTTTCATCTTCATTGGATACAGAAACAGTCCGCAATATTTCATCTTCGGCTGTCACATCAGGAACTGCCGGAATTTCCGAGACAATATCACTTTCAAGTTCTTTATATTTGCCGCTTCCCGCTCGTTTGAATATCTTCGCGACAGTATCGTCAACCAAATAATATGACGCGAATGCGCATAATAAAGCTATCGCGTAAACGGCTACAGCATACATCATATTACCCACAAGACCAATCTGAACGAATATATCTACAATCACCATATGGTACAGATATAATCCGTATGACAAATCAATTTTAAATCGTATTTTACCAAAGCTGTATCCAAAGCCAATCGTCAGCATACAAAGCAGAAGAATCTGTATCATATCCTGATATTCTCCAATTCTGACACCGTGCTTCTCGCAGTAAAGCGCGCGCATGATGAACAGCAGAATACATAATATTTTTGTCTTTGCCAGTACCGGAACTATCTTTTCACGATAACGGTATATAAACCATCCCGCGAAATAAATATAAAAATACGGCAGACATGAATGTGACACAATACTCTTCCAAGACGCCGGCAAAACCTGCTGCACATACGGCACGGCAAGATTAAGCGCCATAGACATTCCCAAGACGGTTATCCATACCCACAATTTTCTATCCTTCATAATTTTATAGATAAGCGCCGTTATAAGATAGAACTGAACTGTAAATATCATAGTCCAGAGATTCGCCTGAAAGTTTCCTATTCCGAAATTACTTATAAAATCAGGCTGCGGCAAGTCACGTACAAAGAACAACTGTCCGGCAAACCACGTCACAAAAGTTTTATCAGCCATAAATCCGCAAAACAAAGCGGCTACAACTATTCCGATAATAATACATACCCACATCGACGGAACAATCCTGATCACTCGTTTTTTTAGAAACTCCCATATATTTTTGCTCCGCTCCATAGACGCGGGCACAAGAAAGCCGCTTATACAGAACAAAACAACAACTCCGTTCCACCAATCAAATATATGCGATACCTCCTGTCCTCTTACATGGCGCATAATATGCAGCGTCATCACATAAAAAGCGCTGTAAAGCCTTAAAAGGTCAAAACAGTTATCCGCAAACTCATATTTGATTTGCTTTTTTATCTCCCCCATTATTTCCACCCCATCTTTCACCGTTAAGCCGTTAAATTGATGATTCAAAAGATAAATGTTTCACTTTTATATTGCAATCTTACTGCCGTAAAATTCCTTGGCAAAATCAATCATAATCGACGTGTCTCTCGAGCCCGCTGTTTCATACGATGAGTGCATTGCAAGCTGAGCAAGACCTATATCGGCAGTATTTAAAGATACTTTTTCATTCGATAAATTTCCAAGCGTGGAACCGCCCGGCATGTCGCTTCTGTTCGCGTACATCTGATACGGCACTCCCGCCTTTTCGCATATATATTTAACCACGGATTCTGATACCGCGTCTGTGGTATATCTTTGATTAGCATTATATTTTATCACTACACCGCCATTCATATAAACACGGTTTAATCCATCTGATTTATCGACATGATTTGGATGCACGGCATGAGCGTTGTCACATGAAAGCATAAAGCTTTTCGCGATACTTCTCTTATATTCACTGCCGCTTTTCCCCGATTCTTCATTTATCCTCTCAAGCGTGTCACGCAAAAATCCTGATTTTGCCCCCTGCTTTGTTCCGCTTCCTACCTCTTCATTATCGAAAGCGGCGAAAACGGTCACATTATCTGATATACCGCACTTTAAAAATCCTTCAAGCGTTGTGTATACGCATTGCAAATCATCTATCCTCGGCGCTGAAAAATATTCGTTACTAATTCCGAGCAATGTGCCGCGCATGCGATTATAAAGTGATAGGTCGAATCCCTTAATCTTATCTTTATCTAAATTTGCCGCGTTGGCTATTATATCCATCAAAGCTCCGCTTTTTCCTCCGGCAATCGGACACATATCCCGCGCAATATTAAATTCATATCCCTTATTAGCCTCTCTGTTCATATGCACGGCAAGACTCGGAATAACAAGCAAATCACGGTCAATATTGACAAGACACGTTTCTAACTTTCCGTCTTCTAAAGTCACAACGCGCCCGCTCACGGACAACGGTCTGTCCATCCAAGTGGACATTATCATGCCGCCATAGCCTTCCACGCCTATTTTTATCATTCCTCCCGACTCTGTTTCAAAATCAGGCTTTAGCTTGAATGAAGGCGAATCGGTATGCGAAGCACAAATCATAAACCTGTCATATTCCCGCTCCGGCATACAAAACGCTATTATTGACGAGAAATTTCTTATAACATAATATTTCCCGCCGCGGGAAATATCCCACTCTTTTTCCTCGAAAAGCTGTTTAAAACCATTTTCATCAAGCTTTTTCTTTGCTGCGTTTACCGCGTGGTAACAATCCGGACTTTCCGCGATAAAACCAATTAATTCTACGGTATTTTCCACCATTAATCTCCTCTACTGAAACTGTATTTTTCCCTGTGACGCGGAACCTTTGACTGCTGTTCCGTGACGCTTATTTCCATATACGTCTGTCAATTCATATTCAAGCATATAATTGCCGTTGTCAATAGTTTTCTCACTCACACCGCTGAAACATTTTGTAACAGAACCGCCTGTAATATATCTTGTCTGTTTATGTTCCTCGTCATACACCGATAGCAAAGGTTTAACACTGTCAAAAAAGCCTATATTTTTCATACCGGATGAAGATTTTTTATTTTTACCCTGCAGTCCGTTCCATACTCCGATAATTTTATATTTCCCATCAGAATGATTACGCATGATACGCACATGTTTCGTGTCCTCTCCCATGGTCACGGGAACAGAGTATATGTCATAATCATCATAACGTCTGACAAGGCGCGCGGTAACATTTTTGCTGAATAGGCGCATCATTTTCCCGTCGAAACCGTCTTTGAAAATTCCAGCTTCCCATTGGCTGTTCAAATCCTCATGTCTGCCAAGAAACACGTACTCGCCGCTGTTTTTATCTCTTTTATAAATATTAATTGATATATCCTTAAACAAACTCATATTTCCAAGAATGTTCAGTTCATACTCGTTATTATCCAACAAGGTTTTGTATTCCATCGCCTGAATATCATTATTATATGTATTCCACGCTCCGGAGGATGTATAATCCTCCGCCGTATCATCCGTTTCAACCGAACAATTCACGCATATCTTCTTTAAAAATTCCTTATACTTTCCGCTCACAGAAATATCCATATATTCCTGAAGTTCGTCATTATCAGGCTCTATAGGATAATACACACTAAGTCCCGCGGAATTTTTCTGCCGCTCGCCGCACACTCTGTAAATTACAGCGTCATCCAGTGCGGACAGCAGCACCTCCGAGGTGTTTCCCACATAAGGTCTTATTTTATCAGCAGTATCGCCAAGGTCAATCATATTTGAAAAACCCTCGTCCACGGTAACTCCTCCGTATGTATGCACAGTATCCATCGCCCGCGATAAATTCGCGTAATCCGAAAGAGAATCTGTCGCCGTCAGCATATCCCCCGCCATACCATCAAAAGCCTGGCTTAAAGCCGATATTTTTGACATGTCTACCACAGACATCGCCGTGTCAGCTTCGCGCTTATCCTTTTTGCATTTCGCGTAATATGTATCGCATATTCTTTTGCCTATTTCATCGGCATTTGCCGACGGATTCGCGCATATATATTCCATGACTCCCTTATAATCCCAGCCGGACACGCACTGATATTCCTGAGGCGCAACAAGGTATTGCGCATATGTAGAAAGCGTTGATGCCGTCTCCAAACTTCCCATCAGTGAAGAATCAAATCCCACTATATCGAAGTTTGTTCCCGATAGACTGAGTGCGTATGATATTTCCTCAAGATTTAAGCAATCGTCTTCATGAAGTGCATCATATGCCGTTCCATACACGCTTCCTCCTCCGGCGCCCGAAAAAACAAGCATATAATTATCCGCTTTATAATTAGACAAACCCCATTTTAAAAATTCCGAAAGCGTTTTATAGTCGCCCATATTAGCCGTGATTGACTGGTCGGCAAGATACAAAGTATCTTTACCCGCCTCAAAACGCTGTATATAGTCGCTGTAAATGCCCTTCATATCCCATTTTGGACTTCCTCCCGTCTGTACAATGACGTTAACGTTTTCAGGGTACTCCACGCTCATTATGTCCCTAAGCTTATCAGAGTATATACCTGAGTTTTCTTCTTCGTTTCCTCCGCACATATACACAAGCACCGTCCATGACCTTCCCGTAACGGTACCATTTCCCTGCGGACGTTCATACACAACTTTTCCCGAAGAACACGCCGCCGTCATCAGCGCGGTTAACACCGCAGCAATGATTAGAGTAATCCTTTTCATTCGTGATACCTCCTGATTTTATTTTAAAACCGCGTCCCGCGGTTAATCCCCAACTCATAAATAAGAAAAAAAGGCGCTGTATTGAAACTGCCAATACAACGCCTTCATAGTTTTTTAATTACGCCTGTTCAGGAGCGCCTACAGGACATACACCTGCACATGCGCCGCACTCAATACAAGTATCCGCATCGATAACGTACTTACCGTCACCCTCTGTGATTGCGCTTACAGGACATTCAGCAGCACAAGCTCCGCATGCGATACAAGCGTCAGAAATTGCATATGCCATTCTCAATACACCTCCTTAGTTTTATTACGTCCGCTCAGAACGTTTATTAATTGATTATACCACGAAAACCGAGATACTTCAATAGTTTTTTAAAATATTTTAATCAGCGTTGTTTTGCTTTGGCAATTCTTTATTCTTATTGTTTTTAATAATTTTTACATCTGAAACATTAAAATCCTTCAGAGTTTTTTCATTTTCATCGTCAAGCTTCACTTTCACAATGCCTTTTAAAAGGCTGACATATTCCACCGTTCCGTTTCCGTCCGGAGTTTTGACTAAAGCCCCTTGTTTTGGTGTGATTTTAAGTAAATCCTCATACGTGTCCTGCTCGTATTTAAGACAGCACATGAGCCTTCCGCACGCTCCCGAAATCTTAGTCGGATTCAAGGAAAGACCCTGTTCCTTAGCCATCTTAATTGAAACCGGAGCAAATTCTTCTAAAAACTGGCTGCAGCAAAGTCCTCTGCCGCATACACCGATGCTTCCAAGTGTTTTCGCCTCGTCTCTAACGCCTATCTGTCTCAATTCTATACGCGTTTTAAACACCGTCGCAAGATCTTTTACAAGTTCCCTAAAATCTATTCTGCCGTCTGCCGTAAAATAAAACAGAATCTTATTACCGTCAAAAGTGTATTCCACCTCAACCAGTTTCATTTCAAGATTATGCTGCTGTATTTTTTCCAGACATATTTTATACGCCTCTTTTTCCAGTTCCTTATTTTTTTTATACTTCGTCTTATCCTCGTCTGTCGCCATACGCACGACACCTTTCAAAGGCTTCGTAAACTGCTCCGCATCAAGGGATTTGCGACCCATTACAACGCTTCCAAATTCCATTCCGCGCGTTGTTTCGACTATAACCTCGTCTCCCTGCTTGATTTCAAAATCAAGCGGGTCAAAATAGTACGTTTTTCCCGCTGTTTTGAAACGCACTCCTATAACACTAATCATATTTTAAAACAATCCTTTCAGGCTGTAAATATCTGCTATTGTGACTTTTTTATATTCTTCATTCTACTTTTTATTTTATCTGCCATCGCCGCGGAAGGCTCGAAAACGAGCATATTTGTCTCGTTATTTTTTTCATACGTCAAATAATATACATCTTTTGAAGAAATTACCGTCTTCCTCATATTATATATCTTTTTCACCTTTCCGCCGCTTTTTTGTCTTGATATGGATTTAACAGACGATATCGCCATATCCACAGACTTCACTCTGTGACCGATTTTTCTGCTTACACGCAGTCTGTCATTTTTCAGAGAATATGTATATATCGCACAGTAACGAGTCATCACAAAAAATCCGAGTATGCAGCACATTATTATGGTTGCCGCAACACCGATTATTTTATAATTCTGAATTGAGTTTGTAAGACCTCTGCCTATCATCAGAATCAATATAAACCATATCACCGAAAAGACAAATTCTTTGTTTGCGCCCGTTCTTGTTTCTTCCAAAGCCAAAACTCCTTAATCTTTTACTTCGATTATCTGATTATTATAACACCAAATCTTTAAAATGTCAACCTCAGCGAAAACAGCGAAAAAATTCACCGATAATGTTATCGGTGAATTTTATTTATTTTCGTCTTAACATGTTTATCATTTCAGAAACAGTTCTGATTCCGTATGCTGTAAATCCCTCAGGAATTTTCACACCTTTAAGCGACTGTTTCGGAACAATCGCCGATTTAAAACCAAGCTTTGCCGCCTCGGTTATCCGTTTTTCAAGTTGGGACACACCGCGAAGTTCTCCGCCCAATCCCACTTCTCCTATAAATATCATATCGTGCGGCAGCGGAATGTCCGCCTGGCTCGTTGCCACGGCGGCACAGATTCCCAAGTCTACCGCCGTTTCGTCTATTCTCAGTCCGCCGGCGACATTCAGGTATATATCCGAGTTTGACAAATTCATCCTCGCGCGTTTTTCCAGAACGGCAACAAGCAGCAGCAGACGGTATAAATCAATGCCGTTCGCCATACGGCGCGGATTTCCGAATCCTGTTGGTGTGACAAGTGCCTGTACTTCAGCCATAACACCACGGCTGCCCTCCATAGTACATACAATCGCGCTGCCCGATATGTCCGCGTTTCTGCCCTCCAAAAGCATCATTGACGGATTCTCCACCTCAGTAAGACCGTTATCTCTCATTTCAAACACGCCTATCTCATTTGTGGAACCAAAACGATTCTTAACCGCCCTGAGTATTCTGAATGAAAGCTGTCTGTCGCCCTCAAAGTATAAAACACAGTCCACCATATGCTCCAAAACCCTCGGACCGGCAATCGCGCCTTCTTTTGTGACATGTCCCACAATAAACATCGCTATTCCCAAAGATTTCGCAATCCGCATAAATGCGTTTGTCGCCTCTCTCACCTGCGGAACGCTGCCTGCCGCCGAAGATATATCCTGACGGTTCATCGTCTGTATCGAGTCAATTATAACAATATCCGGCTTAACACTGTTTATACATTCTATAACCGTTTCAACATCAGTCTCGGAAACAAGATAAAGATTCTCTGTTGTCACACCCAATCTCTGCGCCCTTATTTTTATCTGTCCTTCAGACTCCTCGCCCGACACATACAAAACCTTTTTTTCTTCCCCAACCTTCTCACATATCTGCAAAAGCAGCGTTGATTTTCCTATGCCGGGATCTCCGCCGACCAAAATAAGCGAGCCTTTAACGATTCCGCCGCCCAACACTCTGTCAAGTTCTTTCAGTCCCGTCTTATACCTTGTCTCACTTCCTGCCTGTACATCGCCGATTTTCTTCGGCGCGCGAGATGAAACAGCGCTTTCTCTGACAAGCGTTCTCGTCGCTGACGTGCTCTGTGATGCGATAAGCGTTTCCTCCATAGTGTTCCAGCTTCCGCAGGAAGGACACTTGCCGAGCCATTTCGGTGACTGGTAACCGCATTCATTGCAAATATAAGTTGATTTTGATTTCATATATCAGTCTGCCTTTCCGAAATTTACATACTTTCTACGGTATCTATGCCCAAAAGTCCCAAAGCTATTCTTATAACACTGACAGCGGCATCTACTATCGCAAGGCGCGCTTTTTTCGTTTCAGCGTCCACATCGTCCTTTAAAATCGGATTTGTATTATAGAATTTGTTAAATGCCTTTGTAAGATTTGTCACATAGCGATTGATATAAAACGGCTCGTTCTTATCAGCCGCCGCCTTCACAGCGTCCGCAAAACCGTTAAGCTGTTTCACAAGCGCATACTCCTCGTCCGAAACGGTTTTTGAGAAGTCTGCATTCTTGAAATCTATGCCCTCTGCCCTGCGAAGTATACTTCTTCCGCGCGCATACCCATACTGACAGTACGGAGCCGACTCGCCTTCAAAATCAAGCATGCTTTCCCAACTGAATATGATGTCCTTCTCACGCGAATTTTTAAGGAATGTATATAAAATCGCGCCTATACCGATTTTTTTTGCCGCGTCGTCCACGTTGTCAACAGCTGAACCGTTTGAAAGAATAATTTCTTTTGTCTTTTCTATAGACTCGTTTAAAACTTCCTCAAGCAGCACAACATCACCATGACGTGTTGACATATTTTTTCCCGGAAGTTTTACAAGTCCGAAGCCTACATGCTCACAGCCCTTTGCCCATTCCCAGTCAGCCTTTTTCATAACCTCAAATATCTGCTTGAAATGAAGCGACTGCGGAATGCCTACCACGTATATGTTTTTATAGAAATCATACGTTCTGTGACGGTACAGCGCCGCCGCAATATCACGAGTAGCGTAAATGGTAGCTCCGTCCGATTTAAGAACTATACAAGGCGGTATATTAAGTTCCGACAAGTCTACAACCTGCGCGCCGTCACTTTCAACCAACAGCTTTTTATCCCGCAGAATTTCCACAACCTCGTCCATTTTATCCGAATAAAACGCCTCGCCGTTATATGAGTCAAACTTAACTCCGAGCATATCATACACTCGCTGATACTCTACAAGACTTATGTCTCTGAAATGCTTCCACAGCGCGGTTACTTCCTCGTCACCTTCCTCAAGCTTTTTAAAATAATCTCTCGCCTCGTCCTCAAGTTCAGGGTGCTTTTCAGCCTCCTCATGAAATTTTACATAAATCTTTAAAAGTTCGTTTATCGGGTCTTTTTCTATCACTTCGCTGTCACCCCAACGCTTATACGCGCTTATCAGCTTACCAAACTGCGTGCCCCAATCGCCAAGGTGGTTAAGCGACTGCACATCATAGCCGAGATGCTTATAAATCCTCGCCAGTGAGTTACCTACAGCCGTGGAGAATAAATGCCCTATATGAAACGGCTTCGCAATATTGGGAGAAGAATATTCCACAAGCACAGTCTTGCCGTTTCCCATATCGGACGAACCCCATTTATCCTCCGCCTTTTCCACAGCGTTAATAGTCTCGCTTATAAACTTTTCACGATTTAAAAAGAAATTCAAATATCCTCCGACTGCCTGAACTTTATCTATCGCCTCGTCATCAGACATTTTTTCAGCCAACTCCTGCGCGATTAAAGGCGGAGCCTTACGCATTACTTTCGCAAGCGGAAAGCACGGAAAAGCAAAATCGCCCATTTTTTCATCAGGAGGAATCTCTATCGACTTTTCCACAGTCTCCCTATCCAATTCCGTTATATTCATAATCAGTTCAATTACATGTTCTTTAAAATCCATTTTTCTAACTCCTCTGTTTTTGAATATTGTAATTATAACACTAATTTCCCTTCTGTACAAGACAAATAATTAATTCTGACAAACAGATTACAAAAATTACGTCAGCATA
>CAJUEZ010000031.1 GCA_910585485.1 uncultured Clostridia bacterium | reverse complement strand
GCAAAACCTGTTCTTGTTTTAAGACGTGAAACTGAAAGACCCGAAGCTGTTGCGGCGGGAACTGTTAAGATTGCCGGTGTGGATGAGGAAGACATCGTAAGTTTGGCTAAGGAACTTTTAGATAATGAAGCGGCATATAATAAAATGGCTCATGCCGCCAACCCATACGGTGACGGCGAAGCGTCAAGGAGAACTGTAGAGGCTATATTGTACGCGTTTGGTTACAGAGATAAACGTCCGGAGGATTTTTCAGTAAAATAATATAAGTGAGGGGTGACAATATGAAAGATTTAATGAACGAAATTGACCGTCTTTTAAAAGAAAAACGGTATTTTGAAGTCAAGAGTATTGTCGCTCAGGAAAATGCCGCGGATTTGGCGGCGGTTTTTGATGACTTGTTTGCGGAAAATTTTGAGGAAAAAACGGAATTTATGATTCTTTTCAGAATTTTGCCTAAGGATATAGCCGCTGAAACTTTTGCGCATATGAATACGGATATGCGCCGTCACCTCATTGGAATGTTTACAGATAAGGAACTTCGTGAGATTCTTGACGAGTCTTTTATTGATGATACGGTTGACCTTATTGAGGATTTACCGGCAAATGTTGTTTCGAGAATACTTAAAAATTCCACGACAGGTGAGCGAAAAGCTATAAATGAAATACTTCGCTATCCGCGTGACAGCACCGGAAGCATAATGACCATTGAGTATGTGAGTCTGCATAAGGATATGACTGTTTCTGAGGCGTTTGAAAAAATACGCAAGGTAGGAGTAAACAAGGAAACTATTTACACGTGCTACGTTACAGAGAACAGAAAGCTTATTGGAGTTATAACAGTTAAGGATTTGTTTATAGCGGAAGAGGATAACAAAATATCCGATATAATGGAGACTAATATTATCAGTGTTGACACGCATGAAGATAAAGAGGTTGTCGGAAATATGTTCAGGAAGTATAATTTTCTCGCGCTGCCTGTTGTTGACAAGGACAATCGCTTAGTAGGAATTGTAACGTTTGACGATGCTATGGATGTCATCCAAGAGGAAACTACAGAAGACTTTTCAAAAATGGCAGCCATATCTCCGAGTGAGGAATCGTACTTTCGTACAGGCATTTTTAAACACGCGAGAGGCAGAATTGTGTGGCTGTTGATACTGATGATTTCAGCCACCGTTACACAGCTTATAACAGACAATTACACGTCAGCGTTTGCAGCTGTGCCGCTGCTTGTGTCATTTATGCCTATGATAATGGATACGGGAGGCAACTGCGGTTCGCAAAGCTCAACTCTGATAATACGCGGAATAGCGCTTGATGAAATACATTTCTCGGATTTTTTTAAAGTTGTGTTTAAAGAGTTCCGTATATCAATTATAGTTTGCTCGGTATTGGCTGTTGTAAATGGATTAAGAGTCTATCTGATGTATGAGCATAATTTATTACTGGCTATGACAATATCACTTTCTATAATAGCAACTGTTATTATTTCAAAGATGATTGGCGCAATGTTGCCGATGCTTGCAAAAAAAGTAAGACTTGACCCGGCGACAATGGCAACTCCGCTTATTACAACAATAGTGGATTGCTGTTCGCTGTTTATATATTTTAATATTGCGATTTTTGTGTTTAAAATCTGAAATGGGCGCGAAAGCGCTCATTTTTGCAATTTATATTTGGGGAGGTAAATATGATAATACGCAGAGCGAAAAATGATGATATGGAAAAGATAAAGGATTTGCTTAATCAGGTGCTTACTGTACACCATAATGGCAGACCCGACTTGTTTAAGGAGAAGAGCAGAAAGTATAAAGACAGCGAACTTGAGGAACTTATAAAAGACGATACGCGCCCGATTTTTGTCGCGGAGAAAGAGGGCGGTGTTATAGGATATGCTTTTTGTATGATAAAGACAATAGAAAATGATAACATTCTTCATAGTATAAAGACTTTTTATATAGACGATTTGTGTATAGATGAAAATGCCCGTGGCTTACATGTTGGTACTGAAATTTATGAATATGTAAAAAAATATGCAAAAGAGATAGGGTGCTATAATTTGACGCTGAATGTGTGGGAATGTAATAAGAACGCGCGGAAATTCTACGAAAAACAGGGACTTGTACCGCAGAAAACAATGATGGAAACAATATTATGACAAAATAATATAGAATTTGAGAAAACTATCATTAAAATTATGATAGTTTTTTTTAATACTACTTGACAAATTATACTATGTGGTGTATAGTATTATGTAAAAGGGGGCATATTGAATGGATTCACAATTAAAGCGCGGACTTTTAGAAGTTTGTGTCCTCGCGGCGATAAAAAAAGAAGATTCATACGGATATAAAATCATAAAAGATATATCCCCGTATGTGGAAATATCGGAATCAACGTTATATCCGATATTAAAGAGACTGGAGAGTTCAGACTGTATTACAGTGTACACGATGGAACATAACAGCCGTTTGAGAAAATACTACAAAATAACAGACGGCGGAATAGAACGAATACAAGCTTTTTTGAGAGAGTGGAAAAGCGTCATGCGGGCATATGAGTTTATAAAGGAGGAATGTGATTATGAATAAGAATGATTTTCTCAATAAATTGGATAAAGCATTGAATGCTGTTCCTAATGAAGAGAGAAAAAAAACACTTGATTATTATTCAGAAATAATTGACGACGCGGTTGAAGAGGGGGAAAGCGAGGAAAAGGTTGTCGCAAGGTTTGCTCAGGTTGAGGAAATTGCTCAAAAAATAATAAATGATACATCTTCGCGTCAAAGTGACAAAGAGCCTGTTTCGGTAAAACCTCTAACGCGCGGAGAAATAATATGCCTCATAGCAGGTTCTCCGTTGTGGGCAGCGTTGCTCATTGCGGCGGCCGCGGTTGTTGGTTCGGTATATGTGGCAATATGGGCGGTGGTGGCGTCATTGTTTGTAACTGCCGTGGCTCTCGGATTATCAGGAGTGGCTTTAATAGTTGCGGCACCGTTTTTGTGGACATCGTCCATAGCCAAAGCCATGCTGCTTTTTGGAATAGCGCTGATGAGTTTAGGAATGGCGGTGTTTATCTTTTACTTCGCAATATGGTGCGCAAAACTGGTAATTTCACTGACGTCATTATGTTTAAAAAAATCAAAGGAATTTGTCATAAGAAAAAGAGGTGAGAAAATATGAAATTCAGAACAGGATTATTTATTGCAGCAGGAGCGTGTATTTTGACAGGGGCATTGATTGGAGGAATTGCTGTGGCAAACGGAGGACTTGAAGCGGAAAAGGGAGTAAGACAGGAACGGCAAATTGTATCAGACATATCGAAAATAGATATTTCGGCAAATATGGGTGATATAACTATAGTGCGCACTGATAAAGATTATATAAATCTTGTATATTATGAGACCGGTAAGAAAAAATATGATGTTACCGATGATAATAACATGGTTAAAGTTAAACCCAATAATACGCAAATGAAATGGTATGACTATATAAATATTGGACTCGCGCACGGAAATGATATTACTCTGGAACTGCCAAATACCTTTATTGGCGACATTGTTATTGACAGCAAAATGGGTGATGTAGATATGTCGGGAGTTAGTGGAAACGTGAACATTTCATTGTCATATGGCGATATAAAAGTTTCATCATGTGAAAAAATAAAGCTGATATGTGCCGATAAATGCGGAGATATTGAATTAGAAAATATCTTGGGAAGTATTGAAGCAAACAGTAAGCTTGGCGATATTGAATTTAAAAATATTTCAGGAGATATATCGCTGAAAAATGCTTGCGGGGACATAGAAGGCACTATTATGGGAAGAGAAGAAGAATATACAGTGAACGCAAAAACAAGTGTCGGCGATAATAATCTTCAAGACAGAAGCGGCGGAACAAAAAAACTGGATATTAAGAATGACTGCGGAGATATAGAAGTGAGATTTGTCGGATAACAACCGCAGAGAAGAAAGGGGACACTAAAATTTAGTGTCCCTTTTAATTGTTTTAGTTTGTTATGACAACGGGTCTTAGAAGACCGCCGTTGCTTTTTTGGTTTGTGCTGTGTATGATAACAGAGATATCTGTTTCACCTGAAATATCCGATATATCAATATCTATTTTTCGTCCCCATTCACAGTCTCCCGTGAATTTTTGTTCTCCGTTTATAAATATCTCAACCTCATTACCCATTATTTCCCGGAATATAATAAATTTATCTGTATCGGCAATAAGCGCGGTTGCTTTATAAATTGAGTATCCTGTCGCGCCTTTGTACTTATCCTCGTAGTCGCCTCCGGCTGAGATTATTGCCCATGTATTCATGTCGTGATCCTCAATTTTAATATTCGGGTCAGGACGGAAATCGAACAAATCTACAGATTCGCGCCACTTTGAAATATATCTTTCATTTATTGACGGAATGAATATAGGCTTTTTGGGATTCTCTGCAGATTGCACTGAGAATGACGCGCTGTCGAGTCCGTCTGAAACGGCTGTGAGAGTAACTTCTTTTGCACCGTCTGTTTGTTTCACAATGACCTGACATAGTCCGTTAAATAAGTGCCTTTCCCGGGATTTGTCTTTTTCGTGCGAATTTGGGTCTCCGTTGCCGACGCCGATTATTTCGCCGCCCTTCGCGCTGAATTTGATTAAATTATCAGCGGTCGGGACGCTGAATCCGTCTTCGTCCTGAACCGAAATGTTAAAAATTATAGCGTCATCGCAGCCGTCATACACAACATCACGATGAGAACTTATAACTATTTTTTTCGGACTTCGGGAGGTGGTGACGGAATCGGAGCATTTTTCTTCATTACCGATATAACCAATCATTTTAAGAGTGCCTTTTTTAAAGCTGACCTGCCAGTCTGCCATATCATATTTATCAACTTTTTTTCGTCCGAGCGATTCGCCGTTTAAAAACAGTTCCGCTTCCTCGCAATTTGTGTGAGTCATAACGCGCACGTTGTCACCATCTTTAAAATTCCAGTGGGGAAGAATATGAATCATTGGCTCATCCGTAAAATACGCTTTATTAAGATAAAACGCGTCCTTTTTGAAGCCGCAGGTATCCATAATACCGAATTGTGTGCTGATAGACGGCCACTCGAAAGGTGTGGGTTCACCTCTGTAATCAAAACCTGTCCATATGAAAAGTCCCATAATATGCGGACGAGTGTCTATTTGTCTGAATCCGTCGCGGTAAGTGTTGCCCCATGGCGCCGCTTCGCTGTCGTAGCAATCTATAACATGTTTGTCATGATTTGTCACGTATACTCCTCTTGTCTGAAAAGCGCTGTCATTTTCACTGCCAAGCATGGGCATTTCAGGATATTTTTTTCTGAAATCATCATAAGTGTGAGTTATATAGTTAAAGCCTGTTATATCGAGTAAGTCGCAAGTGCCTCCGTCCGCGGTTACACCCGTGTTCATTGCGCCAAGTAAAAAACGTGTGTCGTCAAGTTTTTTTATAGCGCATTGCAGTCTTTCGGCAAGTTTTCTGCCTGTGGGGCTGCCTTGCAGAGGCTCTTCATTAAACAGTGAATACATAATGACTGAAGGATGATTGCGGTCACGCATGACCATATCACGAACTTGCTTGATTCCGTCGTCACTTGTGTTGAAGTTACGGTTTTCATCCATGACAAGCAAGCCGTATTTATCGCAATAATCAAGTATTTCGGGATTAGGATTTCCGTGCGCGCAGCGATACGCATTAGAACCCATTTCTTTTAAAAGACGGATTCGGTATTCATTTACGCTTGCGGGAACAGCCACTCCGACTCCCGCGTGATCCTGATGATTGCACGTGCCGTAAAGAGGCACATGTCTTCCGTTCAGGAAAAAGCCTTTATCGCAGTCTATTGAAATTGTACGGAAGCCGAAAGTGTTTATTTGCTTATCAATAAGTGTCTCTCCGTCATAAATCTCGCTGACCATTCTGTATAGATTGGGCGAGTCAATATCCCAAAGCATCGGACTGTAAGTTAAAATGTTCTGTGTAATTTCCGTACTGCTTCCTCCGTCAACGGTGAGAGTGTTCTCGGCTTTTCCGACTATGTTATTCTTACTGTCGAGAATATACGTTTTGAGAAGAAAGTCCTTGCTAATATAGGAGGAGTTTTCAATAGTTGTGTCAGTGACCGCATCCCATACATCCGCTGTCTTTTTTTCAGGATGAACGAAAACTCCCCAATGCGCGATATGTAATGGATTTTTCTTGTAAAGATTCACATGTCGGTAAATTCCTGCTCCTTCATACCACCATCCTTCGACGGCAGTCGCGTCAACAAAAACAACAAGGTCGTTTATTTGGTCACCGTAAAGCGCCATGTCAGTGCCGTCAACAACGAAAGAATTATAGCCGCAGAAGTTTCTGCCTATAACAGAGCCGTTTAGATATATCGTGGAGTACGAGGCGATTCCCTCAAATTCGATTAAGATTTGCTTGCCGCGGTCATTTTCATCAAGGCGAAAACGTTTTGAATACCACGCTTTTCCGCGCTTTTTATATCCCTGGGAAGGACCCCATTTTTCTTCAAATTCACCGTATACCGCCCAGTCGTGAGGAACGCTGACGGTTTCCCAGTCACTTTTGTCAAAATCAGGCGAAGCCGCTCCTGAAGCGCCTCCCGCTTTTGACGCCATATAGCAGTCTGTGTGTGATTTGGTCTCTGGCAGCGTGATTTCTCCGTTATAAAACTTCCAATCTCTGTCCAAACTAAACTTTTCCATACTTTTTCTCCTTTTATATTTGCTTATTTTCTCTTATTTTCACTAACTCAATAGCTTCTTTTCCGGTCATATGTTCAATGTTAAACTCAATCATATGCATACGGTCAAAACTGCCGTTGATTTCATTTTCTTTTTCAAGTCCGGGAGAATATTTTTCGGAAAGAATTTCTATAGCTTGCCGCTTTTCAAAATCGTTTTCTATTATACGTATCTCGCCGAACGCGATAACGCTTTGGAAGCATGTTGTAAATTTTTCGGGCAGAACATCATCTTTATAAATAACGCAGAACGATGCTTTGTTATGCCTTTTTACAGCGTCAATTTTATGCCCCGTAAGGGCGCTGTGGAAAAATATTTTACCGTCATAAAAAACGTAACTCATGGGCACGGCATAAGGATAATCATCGTCTCCTAACAGTGCGAGAGTGCCCGATGTGGCGCGGTTTAATATATCAATACATTCTTTTTCGGATAAAATCTGATGTTTCCTTCTCATTTCCCTGAACATAATAATTTACCATAACCTTTCTCTGATATGTGTTTGTTCAAATATTTGTACATCTGTTAAATGTTTCGTTGTCTGCCGACATAAATTGAATTTTATTATCGCCTGTTCGGCTAAGCTGCTTCAACGTGCACATGACAATAATTTCATTATACAGTCAAATCAAAATATTATCAATACATATTGACAAAAAAATAAAAAATTGATATACTAATAACAGATGAGATTAGATTAGACGAGAATAGATTTTAATAATAGTATATCTATGTCTTTTTCTAATGTGAAAAAGGCTTTTTTGTTTTTAAGCCGAAAGTAAGAAAGGCGGAGATAGAATGTTTAACTTAACTCTGGAGGAGGTAAAAGCGCTGTCAAGGGAATACAACATAATTCCGCTGACAGCCGAAAGTTATGCGGATATGGATACGCCAATAAGCGTATTCAAGCGTATGCAGACGGAGAAAGATTGTTTTTTGCTTGAAAGTATCGGTCAGAATCACGTCACGGCTCGATTTTCGTTTATAGGAAGAAATCCGTTTATAATATTTAAAAGTTTGGGCGATGAAATAACTGTTTCGCACTATACAGGTAAAACTGAAACGTATAAAGGCAAGCCTATGGAGGAACTTCAAAAACTCATTGGGCATTACAAAGCGCCGAAATTAGCGGATATACCGTCTTTTAACGGCGGAGCGGTTGGTTTTTTCGCGTATGATATTATACGTCAGTATGAGAATTTACCGAACGTAAATACGGATGAATTAAATATTCCCGATATGCACTTTATGTTTACTGACGAAATAATTGCCTTTGACCATGCGCGTCAGAAAATTGTCGTTATAGTCAATATACACGCTGAGGGAGATATTGAAAATCAGTACCAAAAAGCCATGGGCAGACTCCTTGATATTCAGCGTGAAATGTCTGATTTGTCGGGTTTAATGAGGAAGGAAAAAAGAGAATATCGCTCACATTCAAAAATGACCTCAAATATGACCAAGGAGGAATTTTGCGCGAATGTAGAAAAAGCAAAGGAATATATAAAAAACGGCGATATATTTCAGGTGGTGCTGTCACAGCGTTTTACGGTGGAAACAAACGTACGCCCGTTTAATGCCTACAGGGCGCTGCGGCTGATAAACCCGTCGCCGTATATGTATTATCTCAATTTTGGTGATTATCAGCTTGCGGGCGCGTCGCCTGAAATGCTTGTAAGAGTGGAAAACGGAGTTGTGCAGACAGGTCCGATTGCCGGTTCGCGTCCGAGAGGCAAGACTGTTGAGGAGGATGTGGCGCTTGAAAAAGAGCTTCTTGCTGACGAAAAGGAAATCGCCGAGCATACAATGCTTGTTGACCTTGGCAGGAACGATATAGGCAGAGTCAGTGAATTTGGCTCCGTCAAGGTGACTCGTTTTAAGTACGTAGAGCGTTTTTCGCATATCATGCACATAATATCGGATGTGGAGGGTAAACTCCGCAAGGATAAGAACTGCTTTGACGCGCTTGCGTCTACGCTTCCCGCGGGTACTCTTTCGGGAGCTCCGAAAATACGCGCCATGGAGATTATTGACGAACTTGAAAAAACAAAGCGTTCCACTTATGGCGGCGCGATTGGATATATTAGCTTTAATGGCAACTTTGACAGTTGTATAACGATTCGCACAGGTGTGTTTAAGGACGGCAGAGCATATATTCAGGCTGGCGGCGGTATTGTATATGACTCAATACCAGCAAATGAGTATCAGGAGAGTGTAAATAAAGCGTCGGCAGTGCTTAGGGCAATAGAACAGGCGGGTGATATAGTATGATTACAATGATTGATAACTACGATTCATTTACGTATAATCTGTATCAATATATCGGAACAATAAATTCTGATATTGAGGTTTACAGAAACGATAAAATCACAGCAGACGAGGTTCTTCAAAAAAAGCCGAGTCATATTATACTTTCACCCGGACCGGGTTTTCCGGCTGATGCCGGAATATGTATTGAACTAATAAAAAAAGCGGGCAATATACCGATATTGGGTGTGTGTCTTGGTCATCAGGCAATAGGCGAGGCATTTGGAAGCAAAATTGTTCACGCTCCGCGTATTATGCACGGAAAGCGCGACATTGTAACGGTTAATGCGGACTGTCCGATTTTTGAAGGTATGGGGAATAAAGCCGAGGTGGGCAGGTATCACTCGTTGGTTATTGATGAGAACAGCTTAAGCGGTGACCTTATTGTAACGGCAAAGAGTGATGATGGCTGTATTATGGGTGTAAGCCATAAGCAGCGTCCTGTTTATGGTATTCAATTTCATCCGGAATCGGTGCTTACACCCAACGGAATGAAGATGATTGATAATTTTTTGAAAATAGAAAAATAAATATGAAATATAAACAGCGGGACAATTATTTATAATTGTCCCGCTGTTTGTTATGGTAATAGCTGTTTAATGATTCCGAAAGATAATAGCGACATAATCAGTCCTGCTGTCAGTACTCCGAGGAATATGAAAAAAAATGATTTTTTTGGTTTAAGTCCGAGGAGAACCGCAAGTAAACTGCCGGTCCATGCGCCCGTTCCCGGCAGGGGAATGGCTACAAAAAGGAAAAGCCCCAAATAACCGTATTTTTCTATTTGCGCCGATTTGGACATGGCTTTTTTTTCAATCCATTCGGGAATCTTATGCAAATGCTTGCTTTTTTTCATCCATGCAAAAATCTGTCTTATAAAAAGAAATATAAACGGTATGGGAAGCATGTTGCCAATCACGGCGGCAATATATGTCGAGAAGAAACTCATTTTCATAAAACCCGCGGCAAGTATACTTCCTCTCAGTTCCAAAAGAGGAATCATTGAAACCAACAGAACTATAAATTCCTTTGGTATTTTTCCGTTTAAGCTATCAGCGATAGAATGTACAATAGCATCCATAAATTTACTCCTTAAATTAAATTACAGACCATATTATACACTATATTCCGAAAAAAAGCAAATATTACTTCAAAAAACTCAGTGCAAGATTCTTGATATATGCTTATACGTAACAAAAGTTATAGCTGATAATATAAGTCCTTTTATGATGTTGAAGGGGATTGCCCCGAAAAGAACATAGTCAAGAGTAGAGTTAATATACGGACCGCACATATCCATTATCTTATCAAGCGGCATTATTTTTGCGTAAAACGGGATTAGTATGAAATAATTTGCGAAACCGCCCACGATTGTCATAACTATAGTACCGATGAGCATTCCCAATACAGCATGTTTTCTTGTTTTGTGTTTTGCGTATATTGACGAGGCGACAAGCACAAAAGAACCGCTCACTAAAAGGTCTGCGATTTCTCCCGCGCCGCCGCTGTAGGATATAAGCGTGTGGAGAAGTGCTTTTATAAGAACTATAACAAAGCCTGCTATAGGACCAAACGCGAATCCTCCAATAAGAGCCGGAAGAGTTGAAAAGTCAAACTTCAAAAACGGCGGTATAAAAGGTATGGGAAATTCCAATATGTAATAAAGAAGAACTGATATTCCCGCGAGTATACCGACGCTGGCGATGAATTTGGGTGTTAGTTTTGTTAGTGTTTTGTTTTTTGTTTTTGCTTCCATAAAAGAAACCTCCTAAAAATTTTTTTGGTATCCTTAGGAGTTTCACGAATAAAAAAACCTGAGATATGGATATATCTCAGGCATGCTTCGCAAAACATCTTCTTTCATCCGGACTTTGACCGTCGGTTCTGGAATTTCACCAAATCAACCCGTTAAAGGCTCGTGGACTTTACCACCGGTAGGGAATTTCACCCTGCCCTGAAGATACACTATAACTATTATATAATATTTTACGGAAAAATGCAACAATTTATTACTGTTTTTTTGGAACAATATATGTTATAGCTTGTGGAATAACTTCTATTGAGACCTTGCGAGTATTACCGCCGTATTCTCCGTCAAGAGTCCATTCTATTTCATCGTGTGATATGAACTCAAATTTTGAAGATTTTAGAATTACATATCCTTTGCCGACTTGTTCTCCTTTCATAATTCCGCTGAACGCGGCTTGAAAATCAATTATATTATCAGCGTGCTTAAACACAAGAAGTTCAAATAACCCATCATTTAAGCTGATATTTTCAAACTTCCCGTCAGCGTGTATTCCGCCAACATATGTGGCATTTAAAACAATGCACAGCGCTATGTTTTCTTCCGTGACACCGCTGTCGTGTATTATTTTAACATTATGCGAAGAAATGGAAGGAAGACGGCGTATTGCTTCCAAGATATACGCGCCTTGTCCTAAAATATTTTTTGTTCCCTGCGGTGTACCGTATGAAACATCAGTAAAGGCTCCGAATGCCGCGACATAATTAAAATACTCTCCGTTAAAACATCCTATATCACATTTAAAAGGCATACCGTCTGCCGCAATTTTCGCTGCCGACACCATGTTTTTCGGGATATTAAGCGTGGAGGCAAAGTCATTTGCGGTTCCCGCAGGAATATAACCGAGAGGAATCCTTTCAAAAGGCTCAAGAGTCATAAGACCCTTGACAGCCTCGTTAAGAGTTCCGTCACCGCCTGAAACAACCAATCTATCGTATTTTTTCACGTTCTGAGATATATACTGATATGCGTCAAGATGACATTGAGTAGGTCTTATAGTAGTGTCATAGCCGGCTTTAGTAAATATATCAATAATATTCGTAAGATGATTTTTGATTTGACCTTTTCCCGAATACGGATTGAATATAAAGAGAAGTTTTTTCGGCATTCTTCTTGTCCTCCGAAACAAAAGATTATCTATTTTAGATTATACAATTTATATATGTCTTAGTCAAGAAAAAGTATTGCTTTTTAAAGGGAATACATGTATAATATAGATTATTGTTACAGATCGGAGGGGGAACAATGCAAATAATAACCGAAAAGAAATTCTATAAAAATATTATGGCGATAACAATACCGATTGCGCTGCAAAATCTTATAACATTTGCGACGAGCATGATGGATACAATAATGCTTGGACGCGCTGATGACACGGGAGTTTTTTTGTCAGCGTCATCATTGGCAAATCAGCCGTTTTTCATATTATCTCTCGTTTGTTTTGGGCTTGCCGGCGCCGCGACTGTTTTGAGTGCGCAGTATTGGGGTAAGCGTGATACAAAGTCAATACGCTCAATTATTTCTATCATACTGAAAGCAGCGTTTGTAATATCGCTGCTTATGGAACTGGCAGTACTCATTTTCCCGAGATTTGTTATGGGGATGTATTCAAATAATTCTGATATAATAGACGCGGGAGTTTCATATTTAAGAATAATAGGATTTGCATACGTATTGTTTGGACTTAGTAATACGATGATATGCTGTATACGCAGCATAGAACTTGTAAAAATATCAGTAGTGGTGAATATAACATCCTTTTTGACCAACGTGTTTCTGAATTGGGTGCTTATATTCGGTAATCTCGGCGCGCCCGCAATGGGAATCCGAGGCGCGGCGATAGCGACGCTTGCGGCGAGAATTATGGAGTTTATCATTACATTTACGTATATTTTTGTGATTGACAAGCGTTTGAATTTCCGCCCGAAGCATCTGTTTCTGTTTAATAAAATATTCGCGTCTGACCTTTTAAAACACGGTTTGCCGGTGTTTATAAACGAGGTTATGTGGTCTATAGCAATATCAATACAGGCGGCAGTCTTGGGACATATAACTTACAGCGCAGGCGACCCGGTAGCGGCAAACTCTATAGCGTCAATGGTTCAGCAGCTATCAACGGTCGTAATATTTGGAATAGCGAACGCGTCTGCTATTATTATCGGGAAGTCAATCGGTTCTGGAAATCTTGAAAGAGCGCAGCTTGAGGCGAGAACTTTGAAATATTTAAGCTATGTGGTCGGAGTTATAGCGTGTGTTGTAATATTGATATTAAAGAATTTTGTCATAGAATTTTACACAATACCAAATGAGACAAAGGTTTTGGCAAATCAGCTTATGATAGCGATTGCGTTTATAACTATATTCGTGTCAATATCGTCTACTTCAATAGTGGGAATACTGCGCGGAGGAGGAGACACGCGCTTTTGTCTTGCCGTGGAACTTATAACGCTGTGGTTTGTTGCCACGCCGCTGGCGCTGGCAGGCGCGTTTTTGAAATTTCCGGTGCCTGCCGTGCTTATACTTATGAAAATTGACGAGCCTGCAAAGGGTATAATTTCAGTGATACGAATAAACAGCGGGAAATGGATAAAGTCGCTTGCGCGCGACTTTGGCAGAGAGGAGCGGTTATGAGAATACTCGGAATAGACTACGGTGACGCGCGAGTGGGTGTCGCGGTAAGCGACCTTTTGGGAATGACGGCGCAGGGCGTTAAAACGATAAAAAACAATGGAATGAAAAGACTTATAAGCGAACTTGGGGAGACTCTTGACGAATATAAGCCTGAAAAAATAGTCATAGGACTTCCTAAAAATATGGATGGAAGCGAAGGATTTCGCGTTGACGCGACTCGCAAATTTGCCGACGCGCTAAAAAAAATCTATGACGGAGAAATAGTCTTTTGGGATGAAAGACTTTCCTCCCTTGGAGCGAAACGGTATCTGAATGAAACAAATACGCGCGGAAAAAAACGCAAAAACGTATTGGATACAGTCGCGGCTTGTATAATACTCGAAGGATATTTAAATTCACGGAATAATCTGTAAAAATGATTGACATTTTTGCTGACATATATTACAATATAATTAAAGAAATACGAAAGGAATATTTAAGAATGGAAAACAACATAATAATGTTAGAAGATGAACATGGATGTATGATTGAATTTGAAACAATAAATGTTTTTGAATTTAACGGAGTAACATATTTTGCGCTTGTTGAAGTGCTTCCTGACGGTCAGGAAAATGACGAGGTTCTTATTATGCAGGTTGAGGGCGATGTTGAAAGCGAGGAAGCGGAACTTGTGATGGTTGATGATGAGGCTCAGCTTGAGGCGGCTTTCAATGAGTTCCTAAGACTTGATGAGGAAATGATGTCAGAAGAATAATCAATATAAAAGTAATGGAATTTAATTTTTTATGTTGAAGTTTCTTTCAAAATATGTTATTATAATTATAGACAATTAAATAGCTAATTACCCTGAGATTTCGCGTTAAAAAGTCTTTTTTTTACCAACAATTCTAATACGGGATGTTTTCTCCGTCTGTGGCATATACGCCTCCTTTCCTTCGGGACTGCCAGTGGACATATAAAGCAGACGGGAAATAACCCACCTGCATGAGCAGGTAGAAACTTGGCTTTTACAGACGGTTATCTTGGGGTTTTTTTTATACTTTCTTATGCTTTTTATATCTTTTATATTTTTTTTGTTTTTAAATTGGATTTTCATGAATTAATTTTTTCAATAAAACTTTTTTCGACAAAGGTTATCAAAAATTGACAAAGGATTTTACTATGAGGAGAAAGAAATATAAATAGATACCATTATTATACAGGAGGAGAAAAATATGGAATTATTTTTATCGGGAAAATACCGCACACTTGTAGTGAGAATATACGGGGAACTTGATCACCATGTCGCGGACAATGTGCGTGAGAATGTAGACAGGGAACTGGGGCGAACGGGCGCGATAAATGTCGCGTTTGATTTTAGCGGAGTAACGTTTATGGATTCATCGGGAATAGGAGTAATTATGGGTCGGTATAAAGTGGCAAAAGCTTTGGGCGGTAAGGTTATAATATACGGAGCTTCAGAAAGTGTGCGGCGCATTATAACAATGTCTGGGATTGACGATATAGTTGTTTTAACAGATAGTCTTGAAAACGGATTTAAGGAGGCGGCATTAAATGTATAAAAACAGAATGAAAGTGGAATTTCCTAACAATTCGGATAATGAGCGGTTCGCAAGAACCGTCGCGGCGGCATTTGTGCTGGAACTTGATCCTACGGTGGATGAACTTTCGGAAATAAAAACGGCAATATCCGAGGCGGTAACAAACGCGATAATTCACGGCTATGATAAGGCGGACGGTATTGTCACAATGGAGGGAACAATTTTTGACGATACAGTCGAGTTTGTAATCTCCGATAACGGTGTCGGTATACCCGATATACGCCGAGCGAGAGAGCCGCTTTTTACAGGTAAACCCGAAATGGAACGTTCGGGAATGGGTTTTACGATTATGGAAACATTTATGGACAGTATTGATGTTGAAAGCGAGGTCGGCAGAGGTACGCGCATCACTATGACAAAAAAGTTGAAGTAGGTGAATGACGTGCGAGATAATGCTGCTTTGATTGAACGTGTGCGCGAGGGGGACAAGCAGGCGGAAAACATAATGGTGGAAGAGAATATGGGACTTGTATACAGCATAGTAAGGAGATTTCAAAACCGCGGTTATGAAACGGAGGATTTGACGCAGATAGGAGCGATAGGACTTATAAAGGCTGTAAAAAAGTTTAATCCTGAGTTTAACGTGCAGTTTTCTACATATGCCGTGCCGATGATAACGGGTGAGATAAAACGCTTTCTTCGGGATGACGGAGCCATTAAAATAAGCAGAACGTTAAAGGAAAATGCTATGAAAGGATGGAGGAGTGAGGAGGCGCTTCGCAGACGTCTTAACCGAGAACCTACAATACATGAAATTTCAAAAGAATGCGGGATTGACGCGGAGAGTCTTATTGAAGCGTTTGAAGCTGCCACTCCGCCCGAAAGTATTTATGAAAATATATATGATAACGGAGAAAAGAAAATACATCTGCTTGATATAATAGCCGGCGAAGAAATTGAAGATGGAATTATTAATAAAGTGATGATAGACGATATTTTAAAACGTCTTACACCGCGAGAGAAGGAGATAATCCTTCTAAGATATTTCAAAGGAAAAACACAGTCTGAAATAGCCAAAATAATAGGTGTGTCTCAGGTGCAGATTTCAAGAATAGAAAAAAAGGCGATTGAGCGGATAAGAGGAAGCGTAAGAAGTGAATAAATAACGCACCCTTCTGGGTGCGTTATTTATTCACTAAAATGTAAAATTACTTACATCAGCAAGCGGTTTTTGGTTTGAAGAATCCCAAATGAACGCTTTAATTGTTTTACAGTCATCAGAGCACAGATAATCGTTATCGCTGTTTTCAATAGGGTTGGCAAAGCCGATAAACAGATTGTTTTCGTTATATTGCGCCGCGCGCATAAGCGCCGTATTCTTCAGCGAGTCGGGAATGGAAAGGTTAACGCGTATTGCGCGTCCCTCAATAGGAAGAATCTCTGATGAACATGGAAAAGCACCGGCAAGTTTAACCGGTATCAAGTCGTCCATTTTTGCGCTGATAATATTGCCTTCGTCGTCAAGGGTATTATAAGGACAAGTTGTGTATTCGGCATACAAATTATTATTTCTTACTCTTATGCCGTATATATACGTTTTGGAAATGTCCTTTTTATCGGGATTTTCATCTTCAAAGTTATATACAATATCGGCGGAGTTTGTTTTTGTGTTGTATACATAAATTTTATCCGGCGAGTTGAAAAATATATTATCCTCAAACAGCACCATCGAACTAATCTGAGAGGAATAATATGTATTTGAGGTTCCTGAAACAAACCATCTGAATTTAGAAGGCGGTGTATACAAAGGAATAATTTCATTATCCGGAATATCAATAACAGATAAGACGTTATTATTATCGTCATCTGCCGCCGCGAAACCATACCATTTATTATCTTTATAAATCATCTGTCCGCCGACGTTATGAATGACAGAATCTGAAAAATCAGTGCTGTCTGAAATTGTGGCGGGGGTTGTGCTATCCCATTTATATTCATTCCAAGAACCGTGAAGATTAGGGTCGAGGTCTTTTATCTCATCATCGTTTACAAGAAAATTTTTATGAGAAATGTTTGAAGCCATGTCAATAAGTGGGTCATCCGCAGTGACATCAATGTTATACCATTTTTTTTCTTCGCCGTCAATGCTGATTCTCACCTTGTTCCACACATGCCGGCACTCATCGCTCGGAACACATTCACATTCGATTCCGATATTATCCATCACGTATTTAAAGAGTGACGCGTAACCCTGACATACACCTTTCTTTTTTGCCACCATTGTGTCAAGCGTTCTGCTTTCCTCGCCGGGGTTTGAGAAGAGAACGGTGTCATATTCGTATTCCGCTGCGATATAATCATGAACTGTGAGTACCTTCTCGGTATCTGTCATTGAATCGTTTAAAAGACCTTTTATTTTTTCAAGTTCAAGTGAGATTGACGTTTCCGCTTCTTCTATTTCTTCGTCTGTCATGGAGTACGAAGGTGTGATTTTTCTGAGTGTTCCGCTGTTATATGACACGGAGCCATCAAAATAAAAAATTTCAGGATGAACGTCCTTTAAAAAATTACCCATACATTCGCGGTAAATTGTCCCAAAACGTTCGGAACTTATATTGAAAGTATCAGGCACGGTAATTTCCTTATTCCGTTCTTTAATCTGAGACGCGAAAAACTCCATAAATTCGCGTTCGTCCTCCGTAATTTGAATATCTGAGACGGAGTCACTGAATAACGTAATCGTGTCAGCTGTTTCGATAGTTGCGGTGTTGTCTGCAAATGCCGTGCAGGGAATAGTCATAGCGCAGAGAATCAATGCACACAGTGTTTTTTTCATAAATTGCATAAATTTACCCTCCATTTAGACTAAGTATAATATATTTTTACGTATAAGTCAATCAAAACACTTGAAATAGCTCTGTTAAAATGCTAAAATTATATTAATATGACGATGGACGGTGATAATATGCAGAAAGATATACTGGAAAAACAAGTTGGGGATATGCTTATATGTTACAAACTTGACGGCGAAACGGGGCTTATCGGACTTTTCATAGAACCTATGAACAGACATGAACACAAGAAAAGACGCGTTAAGATTCGGTCACTTGCAGAAGTTAAAATTGTCGGTGACAATTATTCGGGAGGTTATTTCGGCGGTACATCTATGAAATACAGCAACACGACAAATTCGATGAAATTTACCAAGCAGGAAGTCAGGGAAAGCGACGGAGATACCGTAATAACCACATACCTCAAATCGAGCAGAGGAATTGAGGTGCGCCATAAGACAGTACACCGCAACGGATGTGAGTATCTTACTGTACATACAGAACTTATAAATAATTCCGTCAGAGATATACAGGTTGAAATGCTGTCGTCCTTTGCGATGTACAATATTTCGCCGTACCTTTCGGGCGCTGGCGAAAACAAAATGACTCTTCACCGTCTCAGGAGCAAGTGGAGTCAGGAGGGACGGCTTATAAGCGAAAATTTGGAAGATTTACAGCTTGAAGAATGTTGGTGTTACGCCAATTCAAACAGTATCCGTTTCGGTCAGGTCGGCTCAATGCCTGTCAAGGGATATTTCCCGTTTATGGCATTAGAGGACACCGAAAACAGTGTTACATGGGGCGTACAGATGGGATGTCCGTCCTCGTGGCAGATGGAGGCGACACGCGCGGACGATGGTGTGTGCTTGTCAGGCGGACTTGCGGACAGAGAGTTTGGACATTGGGTAAAGACGGTTAAGCGGGGAGAGACGTTTGCTGCGCCCGAAGCCGTATTAAGCGTGTGCGAGGGCGGTATAGACGATATTTCCGCGCGTCTGGTATCGGCGCAGGAAGACAGACTTGACATACCCGACAGCGAGGAAACGCTTCCGGTTATCTTCAATGAATACTGCACTACTTGGGGAAATCCCTCGTGCGAAAATATAGAGAAAATACTTGAAGCAATAAAGGACAAGGGTATTGATTATTTTGTTATAGACTGCGGTTGGTTTAAGCGTGACAGAGCGCGCTGGGACACCAGTATGGGAGATTATATACCGTCAAAAACGCTTTTCCCGAACGGAATAAAGGAAACGGCAGACCTGATACATTCGTATGATATGCGCGCGGGTATATGGTTTGAATTTGAGAATGTCGGGAGCGCGTCTGAGGCATATAGCAATACTGACCACCTTTTAAAACGTGACGGAATAACGCTCACCACTCAGAGCAGACGTTTTTGGGATATGAATGATGAATGGGTGCAGAAATATCTTGACGAGCGGGTAATCGGTTTTCTAAAAAACAATGGTTTTAACTATATAAAGGTTGACTATAACGACACAATCGGAATAGGCTGCGACAATAGTGACAGCCTCGGCGAGGGGCTTAGACAAAATATGCTTGCCACTACGGATTATTTCAAAAAAATTAGACGAGAAGTGCCTGACATCGTAATCGAGAACTGCGCTTCGGGCGGAAACAGGCTTGAGCCGTGTTTTATGTCACTTTCCTCAATGGCATCTTTTTCGGATGCGCATGAGTGTATTGAAATACCGATTATCGCGGCTAATTTACACAGAGCGATTTTGCCGCGTCAGAGCCAAATTTGGTGTGTCATACGTCAGAATGACAGCGTACAGCGAATTGCTTACTCAGTTGCGGCAACATTTTTGGGCAGAATGTGTCTGTCGGGTGATGTTACGGAACTTACCGCGGAGCAGTGGGACGCGATAGATAGTGGAATTGCGTTTTATAAAAAAGCTGTGCCTGTAATAAGGCAGGGAAAAACGCGCCGCTTCGGTACTAAAATAAAAAGCGAGCGTCACCCCGAAGGGTATCAGGCGATACTGCGCGCAAACAGCGAATACGCGCTGTGCGTAATACACACGTTTGAAAACGCGCCCGATAAAATCAAAGTGCCTGTTGGCAGCCGAGCAGTTACAGATACGTATTCATACGGAAGCGTGACCGCGCGTACAGAGGACGGTATGCTTGTGTTAGACGGCTGTGAAGATTTTTGCGGATATGGTATACTGATGAAAATTTAGTCTTGACAAACTTTTTCTGCTGTGCTAAAATATTAAAAAGAACAAGGGTGTTTCTTCCAAAGGGATAGAAGCACCCTTTTTGGGTATAGGACAGAAATAAATTTAATATATTAATGAAAGGAAAAACCGTTATGCTGACAAAACAGGATATTTTAAGATTAATCGAAGAGGAGGACGTGCGCTTTATTCGTCTGCAATTTACAGATATGCTCGGCGCAATGCGCAATATGGCGATAACCACTTCAAAGCTTGATGACGCGCTTAATAATCTTTGCGTCTTTGACGGTTCGAGCGTAAATGGATTTGCGGGAGTGGAGGAAAGTGACTTGTATCTGCATCCTGACCTTGATACCTTTGCGATTTTTCCGTGGCGACCGCATCAGGGCAAGGTTGCGAGACTTATATGCGATGTTTATACGCATGACGGAAAACGTCTTGAAAGCGATCCGAGATATGTGCTTCAAAAGGTTATAAAGGAAGCGGAGGAAATGGGATATACATTTGAGGTTGAGCCTGAATGTGAATTTTTCCTGTTTAAGACAGATGAGCGGGGAAATCCGACAACAGAGCCGCATGACCGCGCGGGAAGCTTTGACCTTGCGCCGCTTGACAACGGCGAAAACTGCCGAAGAGAAATATGCCTGACGCTTGAGGAAATGGGATATTCCATAGAAACCTCGCACCATGAGACTGCGCCTGGTCAGCACGAAATAAGCTTTAAGTGCGCGGACGCGCTCAAAACAGCGGACAGAATAGTGACCTTTAAAACGGTGGTAAAAACAATCGCGCAAAGAAACGGACTGCATGCCACATTTATGCCAAAGCCTTTGCAGGGTGAGAGCGGCAACGGCATGCATCTTACAATGGCGCTGCAAAAGAACGGTCAAAACGTTTTTTATGACGGTAATTGTGAAAATAAAGTATCACAAACGGCATCAAAATTCGCGGCGGGAATTTTAAAGTATACTCCTGATATGGCATGTCTTACAAATCCGACGGTGAACTCGTATAAGCGGTTTGTGCCGGGTTATGAAGCGCCCTGTTATATATCGTGGTCAGAGAGTAACAGGAGTTTGCTTATAAGAATACCGTCTTCAAAACGTGATGGTGACAGACGCATTGAACTTCGCTCGCCTGACCCGACCGCGAACCCGTATCTTGCCATAGCCGCTTGTCTAAAGGCGGGACTTATGGGTATAAGGAATAACGAGGAACTTCCGCCGAGCATTGATGTTAATATCTATAAGCTTTCGGACAGGGAGAGAGAGGCGCTCGGTATAAAAAATCTGCCGATAAGTCTCAATGAGGCGGTAAGAATTGCGAGAAAGTCGGACTTTATAAATGAACTCCTGGGCGCGGAGTTTGCGTCGTCGTATTTGTCGGCAAAGGAACAGGAATACGGGGAATATCGTCAGACTATAAATCAATGGGAAATTGAGAAATATTTGATACAGTATTAAAATCCCGCTGAATAACTAATGTAAGGGGGTCGGACGATGGAACGGGTAGTTCTGGCTTTTTCAAGGGCGGAAACAGCCGAAAAGATAAGAATAATGCTTGACGGCAGCGGTTATGAAGTTTACGCCGTGTGTCATTCAAAGGCGGAACTTATGCGTTCCGTATCACATGTTGACGAGGTGCTTGTCATTATGGGTTATAAGCTTCCCGACGCTGTGGCGGATGATGTCTTTGAAGACTTGCGTGACGGTCAGAAACTTATGAGTATCGTTAAGGCTGAACGTCAGGGGGAAATATATAATCAGGATATTTTTGTCGTGACTCTGCCTGTAAACAAACAGCTTCTTATTAATTCAATAGAAACCTTTGTCGGAATAATCGAGAGGCAGAAGCACAGAAAAAAACGTACTCCCGAAGAAGAAAAAATTATTGAAAACGCAAAAGCGTATCTTATGGAGCGTCACCTTATGACCGAGGAGCAGGCGCACCGCTTTATTCAAAAGAGGAGCATGGACACGGGGGCACGGTTTATAGATACGGCAAGGGCAATATTAAAAATTTAACGGAGATGAGACAATGCAGACTTTTAATTTTACGAAAATGCACGGAGCGGGCAATGACTACGTATATGTAAACTGCTTCAAGGAAAAACTGAAGAACATAAACGAAACGGCAAAGGCGGTTTCGGACAGGCATTTCGGAATAGGCTCGGACGGACTTGTGCTTATATGCCCGTCAGATAAGGCGGATTTTCGTATGGATATGTATAACAGCGACGGCACTCAGGCGGAGATGTGCGGTAACGCGACGCGGTGCGTCGGGAAATATGTTCATGACAAAGGTCTTACCGATAAAACTGAAATTACTCTTGAAACGCTTGCGGGGATTAAGATTTTAAAGCTTAACCTGAATGATGCGGGCGAGGTTGAAACTGTCGAGGTCAATATGGGTTCACCCGAAATTGTGCCGAAAAACATACCGATAAATTCAGATTTGGATAGATTTATTCAAGAGCCTGTAACGGTTGACGGAAGGGAATACCGTGTAACGGGTGTTTCGATGGGAAACCCGCACGCGGTCACTTTTATTGATGATACGGACAGCTTGGAAATAGAAAAGTTAGGACCGAAATTTGAAAACCACCCGCTGTTCCCG
>CAJUEZ010000030.1 GCA_910585485.1 uncultured Clostridia bacterium | reverse complement strand
TTGATGGCGAACTTTTTTAACCTTTTTTGTAACACATCATTGACAAACCTACAATCGAAAAATAATATTAACCGCGTTGTTCGTTTCGTCTTTTAATATAAATCACTGTTTTTTATACTTTACAACAATTCGCTGTTATGGTATAATTTAATCATATTATTTCATTAGAAGATTCAGATAACGAAGGAGAGAGAAAAATGGGTAAAACAAAAGGCGGATTTACACTTCCCGGCGAAAGCGGATATGAGGAATTAACGCTTCAAATGGCAGAAAAATGGGGCGCGGACGTAATCAGAGATTCGGACGGTACTGAACTTTCACCCGAGATTATTAACGCGGGCTACGGAATTTACTCCACAATCTGTATCATACGCGACCATAATGAATGGGCAAAGCAGAATACAGATAAGCTTCAGCAGACTTTTCTTATGACACAGCCTGTTGTGGCAGAGGATACAAGCCTTAAAATTGAACTTATGAAGGACTTTTTCGCTGAGCAGTTTAAAATAAATGACAGTGATGAGTCGATTGAGTACTGGCAGGTATTTGACCGCACAACCAACGAGGAAATCAAGGACTGGTCATATGAAAACGGCAAGGTTACGATTAAGAAAACAACACCGTGGCACAAGTACACGGTAAACTTCTTGGCGTACAGAATTTGGGAAGAAATTTCGATGTACAACCACACCACAAACAACTGGGACAAGGAGCATTTAATGCAGATTGACCCCCGTCACCCTGAAACACAGCAGTATATGCTTGATTGGCTGAAAAATTGGTGCGAGACACACCCTGCGACTACGGTTGTGCGTTTTACGTCAATGTTCTACAACTTCGTATGGATTTGGGGCTCTAACGAGCGTAATCGTCAGCTTTATTCCGACTGGGGTTCGTATGACTTCACTGTTTCACCGCTTGCCTTAAAGCAGTTTGAGCAGAAGTACGGCTACAGAATTACCTCGGAGGACTTCATCAATAAGGGCAATCTCCACGCTACCCATATGACGTGGGATAAGAAAAACCTTGACTGGCTGACGTTTATAAACGATTTTGTAGTTGATTTCGGCAAAGAACTTGTTGATTTGGTACATAAATACGGTAAAAAGGCGTATGTATTCTACGACGATAGCTGGGTAGGCGTTGAGCCTTGGGCGCCGAGATTCAAGGACTTCGGTTTTGACGGACTTATAAAGTGCGTATTCAACGGCTTTGAGACTCGTCTGTGCGCAGGCTGTGATGCGGTTGAAACTCACGAAATCAGACTTCACCCGTATTTGTTCCCTGTAGGCTTAGGCGGAGCGCCGACGTTTATGGAGGGCGGAAACCCGACTTTGGAGGCAAAAGGATATTGGAAGGCTGTAAGACGCGCGCTTTTAAGAGATAAAATCGACAGAATAGGTCTTGGCGGATATTTGTCGCTGACAATTCCATTCCCTGATTTCCAGGACTATATCGAAAAGATTTCTGACGAGTTCAGAATGATAAAGGAATTCCATCAGGCAGGCAAGCCGTATGTCTTAAAGCCCAGAATTGCGGTTCTGCACTTCTGGGGCAAAATGCGTTCATGGACTTGCTCGGGTCATTATCACGAGCACCCCGAGGTTGACCTCATTAACATTAACGAGTCGCTTTCGGGTATGCCGTTTGATGTTGATTTCATCTGTTTCGATGAGCTGAAGGAAAACGGACTCGACAAGTATGACGTTGTTATAAACGCAGGCTTCGCAGGAAGCGCGTGGTCGGGCGGTGAATGCTGGAACGACAGCGAGGTTGTTGAAAAGCTTACAAAGTGGGTTCACGACGGAGGTGTATTTATCGGCGTAAACGAGCCTTCGGCTGTCGATGGCAACGACACGTTCTTTAAAATGGCGCATGTATTGGGCGTTGACGAGGACACAGGCGCAAGAATTTGTCACGGCAGATACACCTTTGAGGAAACAGGCTGTCTGTGCGTTACCGATAAGGACAGCTTCAAGGTAAACAAGGGCATTTACTTAACAGACGCGGACACTAACGTAATTATGGCAAAGGACGGTATTCCGTGTGTTACAATGCACCCGTTCGGCAAGGGCAAGGGCGTGTATATGTCAAGCTTTAAGACGAACGAAAAGAATACAAGAACGCTGATGAATATTATATTGAACGCTACGGGCGAGGGCACAGACCAGAATTATATTACAGATAACCTCTGGTGCGAGTGCGCGTACTATCCAGAGGGCAAGAAGCTCGTTGTGATTAATAACAGTGACAGCGAGCAGACAACAACAGTTAAAACCGACTTTGGTGATAAAACAGTAACAGTTGGCGCGTTTGATACAGCGATAGTTGAACTTTAATAATTAAAAGGACTGCGTAAGCAGTCCTTTAAGCATGCGTGTAAATCGAAAGGATATTTTCTTATGGCAAACAATAGTTCACTGGGAACAGCGCCGGTAACAAAGCTTATACTCAAATTGGCAATACCAACTGTGCTGGCGCAGCTTGTAAATTTATTATATAATATAGTAGACAGAATATATGTGGGACGTATTCCGGAGATAGGCTCTCTGTCGCTTGCGGGACTTGGAGTAACGTTTCCTATAATACTGCTTGTATCCGCCTTCGCAATGCTCGCCGGAATGGGCGGAGCATCAAGAGCGGCAGTCAGTATGGGAGCTAAAGATAATGACACAGCCGAAAAAATACTTGGTAATTCAACAATGCTGCTCATAATTTTTTCAGTTGTACTGTCAGTTGTGTTCTTTTTTACAAAGGATTACATACTGCTTAGATTCGGCGCGAGTCCGTCAACGCTTCGTTATGCCTCGGAATATATAACAATCTATCTCTGTGGAACGATATTTGTTCAGCTTGCTTTGGGACTTAATATGTTTATAACAAATCAGGGATTTACAAAAACAAGTATGCTCACGGTTTGTATAGGCGCTGTGCTGAATATCGTGCTCGACCCGATTTTTATATACGGGCTCGGAATGAACGTAAAGGGAGCGGCTTTGGCTACAATTATATCTCAGGCTGTTTCGTGCTTGTGGGTTGTGAAATTTCTTTCGGGTAAAAAGTCTATTATTAAAATCAAACTGAAAAACCTTTTGCTGAAAAAAGATATAGTTGTATCAATAATATCGCTTGGCATTTCACCGTTTATCATGCAGGCGACTGAATGTCTTATACAGCTTACCTTTAATAATGGTATGCTGAAATACGGTGACGACGCGTATGTCGCGTTGATGTCAATTTTGTTCAGTCTTATGCAGCTTATATGGATGCCGCTCCAGGGATTCTCCCAAGGCGCGCAGCCTGTTATCGGGTATAATTACGGCGCGGGTCAGACGGATAGAGTTAAAAAAGCGTTTAAGGTGCAGTTTACCGTGAATCTAACCTTCTCAATAGTGGCAATAGGTATGGTAGAGTTGTTTCCAAAACTTTTTATCGGACTTTTCACAAACGACCCGAATCTTATCAGTATAGGTACTAACACGACAAGACTGTTTCTTGCGGGTATGGCTGTTATGGGAGCGCAGAGCGCTTGTCAGCAAACTTTCCTCGCGCTTGGAGAAGCAAAAGTATCAATGTTTCTTGCGTGTTTGCGAAAAGTTATATTGCTGTTTCCGCTTGCGCTTATCCTCCCGCATGTTGCAAATTTGGGAGTTTGGGGACTGCTTATGGCTGAACCAATCAGTGATGTCATAGCCGCTGTATGCACTACTGTGATGTTCTATTTCAGAAGTAAAACTTTGCTCAAATAGGTATTTTTTAGAAAGTAAAAAAGCTGACGCTGTGCGTCAGTTTTTTTGTCAGTGGATATATTCTATAATAGTATAGCATCTGCTGCGGATCAAAAATGAGGCTTTGAAAAATCCTTAAATATGTTTGTGCAATATTTTTGAAAAAAACACTTTACTAATTTAGTATGATACAGTATAATGGATATATCAAAATATTAAAAAAGGGGAATGAAACATGAAATTAAAAAAACTAATCGCTGTTTCTCTTGCAGGCGTTATGAGCGCGGCTATTCTTGCGTCTTGCGGAGTAAGCACAACACAAACAGGCGAGGATGATTCGCTGAAGAAGGTACAGGAAAAAGGCTCTTTCACAATCGGTCTTGACGCTGATTTCGCGCCGATGGGATTCACTGAGGATAGCGGAGAAATTGTCGGATTTGACATTGATCTTGCCGAGGCTGTGGCTGAGAAAATGGGCGTTAAGCTTGAAGTTAAGCCGATTGACTGGGATTCAAAGAGCATGGAACTTTCAACCGGAAAGATAGACTTTATTTGGAACGGTTTCTCGATTTCAGACGAGCGTAAGAAGGAAGTACTGTTCTCAGAGCCATATCTTTCAACAAAGCAGTCAATTATAGTAACGGCAGATTCTCCAATAAAGACTAAGGCTGATCTTGCGGGTAAGAAGATTGCGCTGCAGGACGGTTCAACATCGGAAGACGCTCTTAAAGCTGACGCTGATACATATGAATCAATAGGCGACCAAAACATATCAAGATTCAAGGAAAATTCTCAGGTTCTTATGGAGGTTGAATCAGGCAGAGCGGATGCCGCTGTAATAGATGAAGTATTCGTAAGATATTATTTGCAGAAAGAAAATCTGAGCGATAAGTATACAGTGCTTGAAGAAGGTTTTGACGAGGAAGATTACGGTGTTGGCGGAAGAAAGAACGACGCTGCTCTTATAGAAGCTGTCAACAAGGCACTTGAAGAATGTAAGGCGGAAGGAATAACATCTGAAATCTCAGAGAAATGGTTCGGAGAAGACCTTATAAAGTAATTCGTTAATTAAAAATCGGAAAACAGACGGGCCGTTGGAATGATATTTCAGCGGTTCGTATGTTTATGGAGAATACATATGCAGGAAATGTTTAATTATATAATTCAGATAATGCCTCAAATGTTTGAGGGATTGAAAATTACGCTTAAATTGTTTGCGGTAACACTTGTATTATCGCTTCCGCTGGGTTTGCTTATATCATTGCTGAGGGAATCGGTTGAAAAAAAGGAAACCGATAATTTCATTATAAAATGGATTGTAAAATTTCCTGTTCGGCTTATTATAAACATTTATCTATGGGTGTTTAGAGGAACGCCTTTGCTGCTGCAGCTGTTCTTTTTCTATTTCGGACTCACATATATAAAATTGCCGAACGGTACTTCCATAGTGCTTTCAATGTTCTCTGCCGCGGTAATTTCATTTGTGCTGAATTATTCGGCATATTTTGCCGAGATTTTCAGAGGCGGAATAATAGGAGTAAACAAAGGACAGTATGAAGCTTCGAAAGCGCTCGGACTTACAGGAGTGCAGACGATGCGTTATATCGTTGTCCCGCAGATGTTGAGAACAGTAATCCCGCCTATCGCGAACGAGACTATTGTGCTTGTGAAGGATACGGCTTTGGCATCGTCAATAGCGCTTATTGATTTGCTGAAAGTGGCGCAGAGAGCGGTAAACCGCGACATGAGAGTGTCGGCATATTTTGTAGCGGCGGTGTTTTACCTTGCAATCACGCTTGTGCTGACGTTTGTATTTAATTTTGTTGAAAGACGCTTGTCAATATCGCAGAAAGGGTTCAGATAAAAAGTGATTATTGAACTTTTACGTTTTTTTGAACATTTTTATCTAATTTTTGTATTTTCTTTTTGTGCAAAACGAGGTAAAATACAAGTAATATGATATATTAGCTTAAAAAGCATGGAAAGGGAGAGAATGACATGAAAAAGAAACTTATTTCAATGATAGCGGTCGGTGTGCTTGCTGTTCAGGCATTGGCAGTTCCTATGATGGTAAACGCGGAAGAAAGCGTGTCTTACGTTGACCATTCTGACTTTAACGATGTTGCTATCGGAGGAGCAAAAGGCACAGGTTATCACGGATTGGGAATAATTATGGACGGTTCTCCATGGCTTTCAAAGGGAAGCGCGAGCGTTCATTATCAGACATTCAGCTATGACGATCAGAGAAAAGTAAATTATTGTAATTTCTGGACTAACAGTGATAAGACGGGCAGCGGTGACGGAGCAGGTTCAATGTACTTCTATAACAGAAACTTGTCCGCAGTAAATCAGATGGGTCCTTATGGTCTTGTAGAGTTTGATGTTCGTATCAAGCCTGACTCACAGGATTTCAACTTCATGATGGGTTGGTTTGAAGACCCGACAAGCGGCGGATTCAACGCTGCGACTGACGTTGCTTTGACTATTAGATTTGGTCTTAACGGTGTAACAGCTAATAATGGCGTAAGAACAGCTAACCTTGCAACTCTTGACGCTGACAAGTGGTATAAGGTAAGAGTTACTATTGATAATAACTTTGAAGAATACAGCGCGGTTATAACCGATATAGAAACAGGCAAAGTGGTTGGTTCGCTTGAAGATGCGGCATACAGTTCGTCAAAGCCTGCTTCATTGTCAGGTATTAAGACAACATGCTGGGGTTACATCAGAAATAATACATATAACTTCGACATGACAAATGTTACGATTGCAAGAGCTGACAAAAAGTATTCTATGAACTAATTTAAACAAAAAATAAAATTACCGCTTTTCGGCGGTAATTTTTTTTGGCAAAATACTAAAAAATATATAAATACAGCAATTTTTGAAAAATATTATGATGTATTCCATAGTTTTTTTTATTTAGAATAATTTTTTACTTGAAATTATACATAAAAACGTATATAATATTAATATAGTTGTACAGCAGTACCTATAAAGGAGAGATAGCTATGTATAAGTCGAACTGTATACATAGCCCAAACTGTGACAGTTCTCAGGAGAAATTCAAGGAGATGGTTATTTCTGAGGCTGAAAGAGTAAAACCTATCATCAGAGAACAATTCCTGCGCGAATATATCCTTGGTGTAGGGGATACATATGAAATATTCAATATATATTGTAAAACTTTTGGCGTAGACAGCGCGGTGGAAACGCGCATGATAATAATCAAACCGTCAGAAATTTGTGATTATGAGGATTTATTCTTTATAAAAAATATAACGGAGCAATATATAGACAGTGAGAATGTCTTATTGAGCACTACAATTAATGACCATTTATTTATAATAACAGATATTTTGGACAGAACAGAAATTATTGATTTGCTTGATAAAATTCGTAAGACCATATATGCTTGTTATGGATACAATGTGATGGCGGTATACAGCAAAGTATCTCCTATATCAGAAGCGCCGTCCTCATACGAGCGGCTTAAGCAATGTATGGGATATTTCTTTTACTCTGGCAGTGATGTGGCTTTATACGAAAATGATATAAAAATCGGTGAAGGAAGCACCGCTATAAGACCGGAATACGGCGCTGTTGAGAATGCGGTTCGCAGCGGTGACCGTGAAAAGGTAAAAATGCTTCTGAGCGGATTTTTCAAGACAATAGAAAAGGCTATGCCGACTCCCGCAGTCGCGAAAACTTATTGCCTTGAATTATATGTCTGTATAATCAGATGTTGCAGCGTTGAGAAAATTGATAAATATATGAAAGGTATGTTTTCTGTTCAGGCGGCAAAGACGCTTTTGCAGATTAAATCCTTTATTGAAGAAAAAGGATTGGAAATTACTGACGCAAACGCTCCCGAGTTAAATAAAATTTACAGTTCTCTTATACGTGATACTATAAATATTATTGATGAAAACATCGAAAATGAAAATCTTTCCTTGAGATGGCTTGCGGGAACTATTCTATATACCAATGTGGACTATCTCGGAAAACTGTTCAAAAAAGAAACAGGTAAAAACTTTTCTCATTATGTCATGGAAAAACGCATGGAAATGGCAAAGGATTTAATTCTCGGCGGAAAGAAGGACAGGATATACGAGGTGGCGGAAAAGGTTGGATATGGCTCAAATTCTCAGTATTTCAGTCAAGTGTTTAAAAAATACACAGGTGTTTCACCGTTGGAATATAAAGAGTTTGCAAGACTTACGAGAGAAAAAAAAGTGGAAAACAGTCTGGAAATTGAACAACAATAACTGGTTTTTTGCTTTTTTTGCGTATAACAATATTATATAATTGACTTTAGTCTTTCAGCATAGAGGAATTTGCTTTGGCATTTAAGTATTCACCGGATTAAAACGGTAAATTCCGCAGTGCGGGATTGAGTAGTCTGATTTCTGATTATATAATATGAAATAAAATGTTTAGTATTGTTAATAAAAATCGGACAACTCCGGTTTATATTATATATTTAAAAAATTTATGGAGGTATTCAAATGGGTAACAAGATGAAAAAATTAATCTGTGCGCTGTTAGCTTCGGCAATGCTTGTAAGCTCAGTCGGCATGATTGCTTTTGCTGATGAACCGGCAGATAATACGGCTGATTCAACAGTAACAGATACTAATGCTACAGCAACTCCTGATCCGGATGCTACAGCAGCGCCTGAGGCGACAGAAGCGCCTGAGGCAACAGAAGCGCCGGTTGCAACGGAGGCTCCTACAGTACCTGTAAGCGCATATGACAATGATAGTTATTATCAGAAGGCGCTTGCTCTATGTAGTTCTCTTGGAATTATCACAGGTTATGACGATGGAAGCGTTAAGCCTGAATCAAAGGTAACAAGAGCGGAAATGGCTTCAATCGTTCTGAGAATGTTGGCTATAACAACATGGACACCGTATCAGAACGGATTTACAGACGTTGCTTCAACTCACTGGGCTGCTGATCAAATTCAGTCTGCACAGGACGCAAACATCATAAGCGGTATGGGCGATGGTACATTTGTTCCTGACGGAGACGTTACATATGCTCAGATTATTGTAATGCTTGTAAATGCTATGAACTATACAAACGATGCTGAATATTTCGGCAATAACGGTGGACACTGGGCTTCAGGCTACATGAAGGCGGCTGCTTTGGCAGATCTTGACCTTCTTAAGAACGCTCCGGGTGAAGCTGACGAGGCTACAGACCGCGGCGTTGTAATTAAGATGGTTTATAACGCTCTTCTTGGTCAGTATAAGGAAATCAGCGGTTATGAAAATGGCGGCGTTACTTACAGAGCCAACGGCACACTTGCTAAGGCTAAGTTTGACGTAATAGATAAGAAGGGGGTTCTTGTAGGAACATCAAAGACATCTCTTACAAACACAGATCTTCAGGAAAATCAGATTGAGATTCAGGAAGATAAAGCTGACAAGCCGGAAGTTTTTGATTGTAACTTAAAGGGTCTTGAAGAGTATCTTGCTCAGAAGGTAACATATTATTACAGAGAAAACAGCGGTCGCACACCTGAAGTGCTTGCCGTAACATACGATGCTTCTAAGTCTGAAACTTATGACATTAAGGATCCTGATGATATAGAGAAGGTAGAAGGCTTTGATACAGGCGCGGGAAGCTACAAAATCAGCGGCGTAAGCAAAGTTAAGGATTGTAGTGACGCGACAATTATCTATAACGGTAAGGTTATTACAGACACTCAGCTTGCTGAACTTGGCGAGTCAATCAATGACTTGATGATTCCTGAAATGGGAAGCGTAAAGCTTGTAAAGAGCGACAGAAACAAGAATGTATATGATGTTGTATTCGTAGATTCATACGAGACAATGATTGTTTCAAGTGCCGGCACTGATAGACTTACAGGTAAGGTTTCAGATGCAACAGAGGATGAAATCGGCGCTACAAAGGCTGAGTCAATCAACCTTGACGACAGCGAGGACAGAACTGTAACAGTAACAAAGAATAACGCGGAAGCAAAGGTAAGAAACCTAAAGAAGAATGATGTTGCTTCAATTAAGAGAAGCCTTGATAACACTGTTGTTGACATCGTTGTTACAGGCGAAAGCATCACAGGCAGTGCTTCAGCTATTACAAAGAAATTAAATAACAGTAAGGCCACAATCGGCGGTACAAAATATGATGTTGCAAATATCGCAACTGACGATTTGAAGACAGGTACACAGTCTGTGTTCTATCTTGATATGTTTGGTCGTATAGCTTATATTGAGTCATCAGGAAACGGTCAGCTTCAGACAGGTGAAAAATACGGCTGGATTATGAACGCTTATCCTTCAGAAAGCGGAAATGATTATCTTGTTCAGATTATGACATCAGAAGGCAAGGCAGTTGAATACTCAGCAGGTACAAAACTTGATTTCTGGGCTCCGACAGCAGAAGAGAGCGTAACTCTAAACGGAAACGAAGTTGAAGAGGCTATTTCAGATTTGATGACAGCTGATTCAAAGTTTATTCAGCTTAATAATAATAAAAACTCTACACCAATCAGACTTGTTAAGTATAAGTCAAATTCAAGTGACACACTTTCAAGATTATACTGCGCGGTTGATTCAAGCGTTGTAAAAGATACAGACGCTTTGAGAATTAATCCTAAGAATCTTAACGGTGTTGCAGTTGTTGCAAGTCTTGTAGGCGGATATAAGATTTCTGACGGAATTATAGAAATATCAGTTCCGAAGAATGCATCAGATATGAAGGACGCTGATAACTATAAATTCGGTACAGTTAATTCATCTTCTTATGTTGTAAGAGAAAACGGTTCATCACGTGATTATGTTCTTGCAGAATTTGATTCATCAAATGCGCCTACAGTTCTTATAAACTTCACAGCAAGCGCAGACGCTCTTGCTAACCTTGGAGATATTGATACAAATGCAAATAATCCTGTAATGGTTGTTGAAGATATTGATATAGGTGTTGACGATGATGATAATACTATCTACACAGTTAACGGTTATGTAAATGGAGCTGAGGCATCATTCACAACAACAAAGAATAGTGTTCTTGGTAAGATTAATACATCAAGCGCAATTATCAACAGCGCAAGAGATTATAACACAAAGGAATTGTGGAACGCAAAGAACGGCACAGAACTTACAAATTACCTATCTGAGGGTGACCTTGTTCTTTACGACGGCGGTGAAAGACTTATTCAGCTTCTTGACGCTGACGATGTATACAATGTAGTATGCAACGGCGCAAGCAAGTCCGGTTTGTTGTTCGGCGGATTTAATCCGTTCGCTGCACGTAACATGTTCGCATGCGGAGCATTGCTTGATTCAGACCTTTCAGACAGCGCAAGAATTGAACTTGACACAACTGTGCTTAATAATATCGAATTTGATACATCTAAGTTGATGGATACTATCGAAATCAATATTAACAGCGGTAAAGCTGTAATAGACACAGAAGGCAGCGAGATTTCAGATCTTGTATTGTTTGACCCTGAAACAAAGACAGGTGATTATGTATTTGCAAGATTTGCAGATAAGGGTGCAATTCAGGAAATTATCATTTACAGATTTGTAGACTAATATGATTATTTTCTAAATATGACAACGGACACGAAAGTGTCCGTTGTTTTTTGTGTTTTGGAGATTGTATTATTGCCTATAAAGAATAATTTATCAATAAAATAAAAATATTTCAAAAAAATTCAAATTTTTTTCAAAAAGGTATGGCATTTTAGCCGCAAATAAGATATAATTATAAGATAAAATGACTATCAATGTGTATATTTATATTTGAGGTCAAATTAATAAAGAAAGGCGATGGAATTGTTATGGAAGAAATCTTGAATATTTTAGACAAGGAAAAGGATAACATCTCACGAGCGAAGATTGCGCAGATGCTCGGGATGGAGGAAAAGGAAGTCGCCGCGTATATCGAAAAGATGGAGAAAGAAAATGTCATAGTCGGTTATAAGACGATTGTAAATTGGGATAAAACCGATAAAGAGGTTGTCACGGCTCTGATAGAACTGCGAATAACACCTCAAAGAGGCGAGGGCTTTGATAAAGTCGCTGAACGGATTTATAAATATCCGCAGGTTAAATCGCTTTATCTCATGTCGGGAGCATATGATCTTGCTGTGACTATAGAGGGCAAAAGCATGAAAGAAGTGGCGCTGTTTGTTGCCCAAAAGCTTGCGCCGATGGATTCGATTATATCAACGGCAACGCATTTTGTGCTGAAAAAATATAAGGAGGAAGGTATTGTATTCGAGGATGATGAAAAGGATACAAGGCAGGTTATAACATTATGATAGATCTTGATAAATTAGTTTCACCTGTGGTGGACGCTATTCCGCCGTCAGGCATAAGAAAATTCTTTGATATTGCCGCTGAAATGGAAGACGCAATATCTTTGGGAGTCGGCGAACCTGACTTCACAACTCCGTGGGCAATTCGCGAGGCGGGTATTTACTCTCTTGAAAAGGGAGAAACGCATTATACCGCAAACGCGGGACTTATGGAACTTAGAACAGAAATATGCAGATATAATAAACGCAAATTCGGTATTGAATATGACCCGAAGACAGAGGTGCTTGTAAGCGTTGGCGGCAGTGAAGCCATTGACGCGATGATAAGATGCGTGGTAAATCCCGGCGATGAAGTTCTTATTCCTGAACCGAGTTTTGTATGCTATAAGCCGCTGACGATTATGGCGGGCGGTGTTCCGGTGATCATAGAAACAAAGGAGGAGGACAACTTCCGCCTTCTTCCTCATCAGTTGAAGGAAAAAATTACTGATAAAACAAAACTTCTGATACTGCCGTATCCGAATAATCCGACAGGCGGAGTCATGTCAAGAGCGGACATGGAGGCGATTGCGGAAGTTTTAAGAGATACAAATATACTTGTGCTTTCAGATGAGATTTATGGCGAACTTCGCTACAGTGACGAACCTCATACAGTTTTCTCGTCGATTGAGGGTATGCGGGGGAGAACTGTTGTTGTGAACGGTTTTTCAAAAGCTTTCGCCATGACAGGCTGGCGGCTTGGATACGCTTTGGGTCCGCAAAGGCTCATTAAGCTTATGACTAAGGTACATCAGTTTGGAATCATGTCATCACCGACAACAAGTCAGTACGCTGCAATTGAAGCGCTTAAAAGTTGTGATAATGATGTTGAAGAAATGTGCCGCGAATATAATTATCGCCGCCGCTGTATAGTGGACGGATTCAGAGAAATGGGATTGAGTTGTTTTGAACCTTACGGCGCGTTTTATGTATTCCCGTGTATTAAATCAGTGGGTATGACAAGCGATGAATTTTGTATTAAGCTTCTTGAGGAGGAAAAAGTCGCAGTCGTGCCCGGAAACGCGTTTGGAGAATGCGGCGAGGGATTTATACGCTGTTCGTACGCGTATTCGATAGAAAAAATTCAGGAAGCGTTGAAAAGAATAGGCAAGTTTGTTGAACGACACAAAAAGTAAACAGGAGGATAATATGGATACAAAATATATATTCGTAACAGGAGGAGTTGTTTCAGGACTCGGTAAGGGTATAACTGCCGCATCGCTTGGAAGACTTCTTAAGGCAAGAGGCTATAAGGTGACAATGCAGAAGTTTGATCCCTACATCAATATGGACCCCGGAACTATGAGTCCATATCAGCATGGTGAGGTGTTTGTTACAGATGATGGCGCTGAAACTGACCTTGACCTCGGACATTATGAAAGATTTATAGATGAAAATCTTAGCGTTAATTCAAATGTGACAACGGGTAAGATTTATTGGAATGTTATTTCAAAGGAACGTCGCGGCGATTATGAGGGTAGAACGGTTCAGGTAATCCCGCATATTACAAATGAGATAAAATCAAGAGTATATCGCGTTGCGAACACTCAGGATACTGATATTGTTATTACTGAAATCGGCGGAACGGTCGGTGATATTGAATCAACACCGTTTTTGGAGTCAATAAGACAAGTGCAGACAGAGGTTGGCAAGGAAAATTGTATGTACATACACCTTACGCTTGTGCCGTATATTTCAACGTCGGGAGAGCAGAAAACAAAGCCTACTCAGCACAGTGTAAAAGAACTTCTAAGTCTTGGTATTCAGCCTGATGTGCTTGTGCTGAGAACAGAGAAGCCTTTGGAAGAAGGTCTTGCGGATAAGATTGCGCTTTTCTGCAATGTATCACCTGATTGTGTAATTGAGAATCTTGACCTTGACACGCTTTATGAAGTTCCCCTTGCTCTTGAAGAAGAGGGATTGGCTAAAGTTGTATGCAAACGTCTCGGTCTGGAGGACAGAAAACCTAATCTTGAAAATTGGACAGACATGGTAAACGTCGTCAAGGATCTTATGAACGGCGGCAAGGACGAGGTGACGATTTCTCTTGTCGGCAAGTATGTATCTCTGCATGACGCATATATAAGTATTGTGGAATCGCTGAAACATGGCGGTATTCAGAATTATGCGAATGTAAATATAAATTGGGTGGATAGTGAAGAGGTTACACCTAAGAACGTTGATAAGCTTTTGAAAAATTCAGATGGTATTCTTGTCCCCGGTGGATTTGGCGACAGAGGTGTTGAGGGTAAAATTATTGCGGCTCAGTATGCGCGTGAAAATAAAATTCCGTATTTCGGAATTTGTCTTGGTATGCAAATTGCTGTTATTGAGTATGCGAGAAATGTGCTTGGATATAAGGACGCTCATTCAGCTGAACTTGACGCGAATACTACTCATCCCGTTATTGACCTCATGCCCGAACAGCGTGATGTTGAGGACTTGGGCGGAACGATGCGTCTTGGTTTGTATCCGTGTAAGATTACTGAGGGAACACTTGCTCAGAAAGTATATAACAGCGATTTGATTTATGAAAGACATCGCCACAGATATGAGTTTAACAATTTCTACAGAAATGAAATAACTGAAAAGGGTATGGTTATTTCCGGTCAGTCACCGAATGAAAAGCTTGTTGAAATGGTTGAATTGCCTGATCATCCGTGGTATTTGGGAGTGCAGTTCCATCCTGAATTTAAGTCAAGACCAAATCATGCGCATCCTTTGTTCGCGTCATTTATTAAGGCGGCTTTGGACGGAAAAAAGAGTAAATAAGTTATTATTTAACACCATAAAATTCAGAAAGGAAAATTCATGAAGCAATATTGGAAGTATATAAAACCATATACATTGTTCTTTATGCTTGGCCCGCTTTTAATGCTGACAGAAGTTGCGGGTGAGATTGTGCTGCCTAAAATTATGGGCACGATGATTGATATAGGTATAGGAAGTAATGGAGCCGGGCTTGGAATCGGATATATCTTATCCCGGGCGGGAATAATGTTTGGATTTATTGTTATAATGATTATCGGTGGTATCGGCGGTCATTATTTTTCCATAAAAGCGGCAGTATCTTTCAGCGCCGATTTAAGACAGGGCGTTTTTGAAAAGGTGCAGAAATTTTCCTTTAAAAATATAGACGGTTTTTCCACAGGCTCGCTTGTGACAAGGCTCACAAACGATATTACACAGCTGCAAAATATGACGAGAATGCTGCTTATTATGGCAATGCGCTCTCCCGGAATGCTGATTGGCGGAATAATTATGGCATGTTCTATTAACGCGAAACTGGCATTGGTACTGGCGGTAGTAATACCGGTGCTGGCAATAGTAATTGCGCTGATCCTTAAAACGGCATTTCCGAGATTTTCTCTCATGCAGAAAAAACTGGACAATCTAAATTCGGGAGTCCAGGAGAATATAACAAATGTAAGAGTTATAAAGTCTTTTGTCCGTCAGGAATTTGAAGTAGAGAAATTTAAAAAATCGAACGACGATTTAATGAACTCAACAATGCGCGCTTTGAAAATTGTCATAACTACAATGCCGGTCATGACGCTTGCCATGAATATTACCACTCTTGTAGTAGTGTGGATGGGCGGCAATTTTGTGATTAAAAGCAATATGCAGGTTGGAGACCTTACCGCGTTTATAACTTATATAACTCAAATACTGATGTCACTGATGATGGTTTCAATGCTGTTTTTGCAGCTGTCGCGCGCGCTCGCGTCTTCGGCAAGAATATCGGCTGTGCTGAAAACCGAAATTGATTTAACTGATGATAAATCGGCGCGTAAGGATAAGGAAGTGACACAGGGAAGTATTGAGTTTAGAAATGTGTCGTTTAAGTATTATGAGAAACGCAAGGAAAATGTTCTTGAAAATATATCGTTTACAATAAATCCCGGAGAGATTGTCGGAATAATCGGCACGACAGGCTCAGGAAAATCCTCGTTGGTACAACTTATTCCGCGTCTTTATGATGTAATAGACGGAGAAGTTCTTGTAGACGGAGTGAATGTAAAGGATTACAGCTTAAAGCATCTTCGTGACGGTGTTGGAATGGTTTTGCAGAAGAATGTATTGTTCAGCGGTTCAATAGAAGAGAATCTGCGTTGGGGCGATGAAACGGCATCGATGGAGGAAATTCGCTCGGCGGCGCAGGCGGCGCAGGCGGACGGTTTTGTCACAAGTTTTACCGATGGCTATAATATGGAACTTGGACAGGGCGGTGTAAATGTGTCGGGAGGACAGAAGCAGAGACTTTGTATCGCGCGCGCTCTTTTGAAGAAACCAAAGATTCTGATTCTTGATGACAGTACAAGCGCTGTTGATACAGCCACAGAGGCTAAGATCAGAGAAGCATTTTCAACAAGTCTTAAAGATTCGACGAAGATAATAATCGCGCAGAGAATCGGTTCCGTTATTGACGCGGATAAAATAATTGTTTTGGAAGACGGAAAGATTGCGGGAATAGGAAACCACAGCGTTCTTATGGAAAGCTGCGGGGAATACAGAGATATTTACTATTCACAGATAGATAAAGAAAAGGAGGTAGTTTAATATGCCTCCAATTGGACCTCCGGGAAGGAAACAGCCACGAGAAAAACAAAAACCTAAAAATACAAAAGCGGCAATAAAACGTCTGCTTTCATACTTAAGCGGAGAAAAATATAAGATTATTACAGCAATCACGTGCGTAATGGTAAGCGCCGCGGCGAATCTCGGGGCGGCATATATGCTAAAGCCTATAGTGGATTCACTTGTTGGTGAGGGAAGTGTTAATGATAAGCTTATAAAGCTTGCCGGCGGACTTGCGCTGATGGCTGCCGTATATTTTGTCGGAGTCGCTGCGACATACGCTCAGTCGAGAATTATGATAGGCGTATCGCAGGGGACGTTAAAGACAATAAGAGAACAGCTTTTTAAGAAATTGCAGAAGCTGCCGGTGAGGTATTTTGACCAAAATCCCACAGGCGATATAATGAGTCGTTTTACAAACGATGTTGATATTATAGGCGAAATGCTTAATTCAACAATTATACAGATTTTTTCGGGAGCGATAACACTCTTGGGAACGCTCGCTCTTATGATTTATACAAACTGGATGCTCGCGTTGGTGACAATAGTTGTCGCGCCTATCACTGCGAAAGTCGGGGCGACAATAGCGGGTAAGTCGCGTAAATATTTTATGGAACAGCAGACCGCGTTGGGAAAAGTCAACGGGTATATTGAAGAGACTGTGACAGGGCAGAAGGTTGTTAAGGTATTCAACCATGAGGATAAAATTGTAGAGGATTTTTCAAATCTTAACGGAAACCTCAAAGATGTTCAGATTAAAGCGCAGTTTATGGGCGGAATAATGGGACCTTGCATGAACGCGTTAAGTCAGGTGAATTACACGTTAACAGCTTGCGTCGGTTCAATAATCGCTTATATAACATCTTTGGGAACAAACGCTTTTTTTGCCCCTATTACAATAGGCGGTGTGACTGTTTTTGTAAACTTTTCAAGACAGTTTTCACGTCCGATAAATGAAATCGCTCAGCAAATCACAAATATTATGTCGGCATTGGCAGGCGCGGAGCGAGTGTTTGACGTGATGGACAGAGAATGCGAAAAAGATGACGGTAAACAATTAAAACTTGAAAATGTTCACGGCGATGTGACTGTAGAGAATGTTACATTCGGTTATAATGAGGATAAAACTATACTGAAAAATATTTCGATATACGCGCATCCCGGTCAGAAGATTGCCCTTGTCGGTTCGACAGGCGCGGGTAAAACGACAATAACAAATCTTATTACGAGATTTTATAACATAGATAAAGGTAAAATCACGATTGACGGAGTAGATATAAAAGATATACGTCTTGAGGATTTGCGTGAAAATATCGCTATGGTATTACAGGACACGCACTTATTTACAGGAACAATTATGGAAAATATCCGTTACGGCAGACTTGACGCGACTGACGCGGAAGTGAGGCAGGCAGCCATAACTTCATGCGCGCATATGTTCATTAAAAATATGCCGGACGGTTATGATACGATGCTCCATGGTGACGGGTCAAATCTGTCTCAGGGGCAGCGTCAGCTTATAAATATTGCGCGCGCGGCTCTTTCAAAAGCTCCGATACTGGTGCTTGACGAAGCGACAAGCTCAGTGGACACAAGGACGGAAAAGCAGATAAATGATGGTATGGACGCGCTGATGAAAAACAGAACAACATTTGTGATAGCCCACAGACTCTCTACAATACGCAACGCAAATGCCATTATGGTGTTGGAGAACGGCGAAATTATAGAGCGGGGAGACCATGATGAACTGCTTTTGGCAAAAGGCAGGTATTATGAATTATACACAGGTGTTAAAGAACTTGATTAGCTTCGATTTATGCCTTTGGCAGGAAAGGAATGGTTTAATAACATGAAGGTATACCAGTTAATATATACCTCTGTACAGCATAGTCTGTCCGATTCGGAACTGGGACTTGTGAATCAGTCGGGACTGCGTGTTTTTTCCTGCACGCAGGGAATAACCAAGCAGAATATTGATGAGATTATAAGATTTGCGACTTACAGAATCCCGAAAAACAATGTAACTGAATACAGCTCTAAGCCGTGTGACCCATCAGTACCATCGCTTTTTCCGAAGATATTCAGAACGTTTAGATTATCTGACGGAAGATATGTCGCAATGCAGATTTCGTATGCGGGTTTGGATTTTGAAGGTCAGGAGGGAAATGTATTCGCGCACGCGTTTGTGTTTGACGATGTGGATGATGATTTTATGCCCGAAAGATATTGCGGGCATCCATTATACAGGACACATCTTACTGAAAAAGATTTAAACGGACAGATTGTCCATTATCTTAAACCGCTTGATGATATAGTTCCGACAGAAGGTTTGGAGGACAAAGTAATTGACTTTATAGAAGCGCATAAGATTGAAATGACTTATATACTTGATAAAGCCGCTCATCTTCTTACCTCGGACGATAAAAATAATATTTGTATAGCCACAATGGACGCGCAGCTGACGCTTATGTATCTGCTGTCTCTCAAATGGCTGCTTCCGCGTGACGCGGCGGAGAATGTCGGTATATCTTCATATAATGTATATTTGCCGTCTGATAAGCAGAAGAAGATTGTTTTTCACGGAACGGTAAAGGGAGAAAACAATATCACTTCTCAGGCTGTTGAAACAAGAAAATCATGTATTTATATTGATATTGAAAACACAAAATTTAAGGATGAACAAGCGCAGCTGTTTAAATTCGGCGTGCGGGAACTGAGGGAAATATACGCTAAATATCGTTTTACTTCAATATCGCAGCTTCTTGACTGGGAGGCGACTTATGAGAGTATAACCCAAACCGGAATTGCGGGAAAGCTTATAAGACTCAAAAAATCCGCCGGTGATTACGCGTTTAAAACACGTGTTATGGAAGTGTATCCCGATATAAATAACGATGACATGAAAGATGTCAGATTTGAGATTTCAAAAATAATGTTCGATAATATTGGACTTTTTGAAGGAGAAAAGAACAAGATTACTGAAATATATATGGGAGAATGTCTTGAAAAGCTTTGTTCGGGAGTCAATATAGAAATAGGAAATCCGTTTTCATCAGAGGATTCAGCGAAGGAGCAGGCGGAGGCTATATGCTCAAATATGAGTGAGTATATGGATATAATCCGCGTGGGATTTGAAGGGATAACGGAAAAAAATAAACTCATGCTGTTAAGCTTTTTGGGATATGTCAAACATGCCGCAGAGGTTGAAACGTGGAAGGAATTTTTTGAAAACACGGAGGATTTGAAGCTGTTTGTGCTCATGGCAGCGCAGGGAGTCATCACAGGAAGCGGAATGAATGCTTTCACTCCGGCTCAGAGTTGGAATGACAGTGATCTTGCTGAGTTGGTGGCATATTTTGACGCTTCGACGAGAGATGTTTTTCTGAAAAAAAGCTGTATAAAGTATATTTATAATCACAGTGATGAACCGTGGGCAAAGTACGGAGTTTCGATGACAAAGCACACAAAAACCAAAGGAGAACAGGAGCAGGATATTAATAAAATCCGCCGTATGCTGACAAAGGTTGGATATATTCCGTATCAGAGAAGCACTTATGCCGCGGTTAAGGGCGAGGTTACAGACGATATACGCAATAATAATTCACCGCTTCTGATTTCAAGACTGCTTTATGCCGTATATCGCTGGCAGGGAACTTACGGAAATCAGATGGAGGCGGAAAGAAACGCTCAGAAGGTGCGTGAACTTCTTTTGGAAATGAGAAAAACGCAGACCTCCTGCTATAATTTCATGGTGCCGAAGCTGGCGCTTGAAATATTGGAATCACCGGGACATTATCATGAGGTTATGATTAATACAGAGACTATGCCGCCGAGTTTTTGGAATTGGTTTTTGATAGGTTATGACAAGTGTAATCGTGATGAGGATAAAATGCTTGCCTATACAAGAGTGTATAACGCGAGCAAAATGAAGATGTCAAAGGTTTCAGCAAAGAAAAGAATGAGGGAAGTCTTTCAGGATATAGTAGAATAGGAGAGATAAAAATGAAAAAGAAATTGATAGTATTATTCGCGGTAGTTATGATGGCATTTTCAGTATCACCATTTGCTATAGCGGTGAATGATTCAACAAACGGTGTTAATGACCAAACGCAAACCGTAGAACTCACAAATTCAAAATATTTGACAAAAGGCGGAGCGGCATTTTGGTTTATATTTACTATAGTAGCCAATGTTGCGATAAGCTTTTGGATAGGAAACAGATTTTATCGTCTTTCAAAGAAGGATAATCATGTTTCGGCTGAAATAAGAGCGCTTAGAAAAGACGTTGAGGAGAAGTTTGTAAAGAGTGTCGGCGGATTTGCTGAGGCGGAGATAGATATAAATAACTTAAATGAAAGCCTTGCAATGGATGACGAGGGAATAAAACCTGTTGAAAAACAGACATCCTTCAGAGAGGTAAGCGCGGAAGAGGAGGAACGCTTTAGAAGATGGGAAGAGGCTCAGTCCAAATCCAAAGCTGAACGCGTAAGACCTAAGTCGGCTTTAAGAGAAGAACTTGATGACGATTTGAATGATGTAAAGAGAATAAAGAGAAAGAATTATCAGCCGGAGCGCGCCCGCAGAGCGGATGACTTTGATGATGAGGATAATGAAGAGGATCTTGGTGAGACAAAGGAAATTAAGCTTAAAGGCGAGGGGGTAAAATCTAAAGCAAAGGAGATTTTGGGTGACATATTCCCATTTAAAGAGGATTAATTTTGCGGAGGCTGTCATTTATGGCAGCCTCGTTTGATATATAGCGTAATTATTATATAAAATCTATGCGAGGTGAAGAATTATGGAACAAATGAGCATGTTTGACGACCGTGAAACAAATGCTCCGCTTGCAAGCCGGCTGCGGCCCGATACTCTTGACGAGTATGTCGGACAGGAACATCTGGTCGGCAAGGGTAAAATTCTTCGACAAATGATTGAAAATGATAATGTTTCCTCAATGATCTTTTGGGGTCCGCCCGGAGTTGGAAAAACCACTCTCGCAAGAATCATAGCAAAACAGACAAAAGCTGATTTTGTTGAACTGAGCGCCGTTACAAGCGGAGTAAAGGAAATTAAGGAAATAATGAACAGCGCTGAGCAGGCGAGGAGAATGGGTATACGGACTGTGATGTTCACTGACGAGATTCATCGTTTTAATAAGGCTCAGCAGGACGCGTTTTTACCTTATGTGGAAAAGGGCAGTATTGTGTTGGTAGGCGCGACAACGGAGAATCCGTCTTTTGAACTTAACTCGGCGCTTCTTTCGAGATGTAAGGTGTTCATTTTAAAAGCGTTAGATGAAGAGGATTTAAAAGAAATGCTTGCACGTGCGGCAGAAAGTCCGAAAGGTCTTGGCAGCATGAAGCTTAATATAAGCGGCGAGCAGATTTCTGCAATAGCGCGCTTTGCAAACGGAGACGCGCGCACCGCGCTTAACACGCTTGAAATGGCGGCTTTTAACGGAAAGATCAATAAGGAAGGCGGTGTGGATATTGATGATGTCCTTGCTCAGTGTATGAACAGGCGCTCGCTTCTTTATGACAAAACGGGAGAGGAACATTATAATCTTATTTCCGCGCTCCACAAATCCATGCGTAACAGTGACCCTGACGCGGCTGTTTACTGGATGCAGCGTATGTTATACGGCGGGGAAGATCCTCTTTATATCGCAAGACGGCTTGTGCGTTTTGCGAGCGAGGATATAGGTATGGCAGACAGCAACGCGATTCAGGTGGCGGTAGCCGTTTATCAGGCATGCCACTTTCTCGGAATGCCCGAATGCGATGTGCACTTGACGCACGCGGTTGTATATTTGTCTATGGCGCCGAAATCAAACGCGCTGTATACAGCCTGTGAGGCATGTAAAAAAGATATAAAGGAAATGCCTGCTGAACCGGTGCCGCTGCAAATTCGAAACGCGCCGACAAAGCTAATGAAAGAACTGGATTACGGAAAGGGATATGTTTACGCTCATAACACCGAGGAAAAACTTACTAAAATGAAATGTCTTCCCGACTCTCTTTTGGACAGACGTTATTACAGACCGACAACGCAAGGCAGAGAAAAAGCAGTCAAAGAAAGATTAGATAAAATATTGGAATGGAAAAATTCATGAGGTAAGTATATGAAGATAAGAGTAAGACAATTTGAAGAGAATGATTTAGAGTATGTAAATGAAATATGGAATACGGTCGTTGAAGAAGGTATCGCATTTCCTCAGGAGGAAACGCTTGATAATAAGACGGGTATGGCATTTTTTAAGTCTCAGTCCTTTACCG
>CAJUEZ010000029.1 GCA_910585485.1 uncultured Clostridia bacterium | reverse complement strand
AGGATAGAGCCATATAAATTTGAATTGTTTAGAATTTACAATGGCTCGGATAATGTTTTGGAGCAATATATCATTCTAAAGCTGTGGCACGAACTTTTGATAAAGCACAAAGAGGAAAATAAGCGTATTTACTCCAACCGTCAGTATTGGGAGAAAATAGGCGGAGAATACAAAGAGTTTGCCGATAAAATGCTTATGACTTTTGAAAAGAAGTTTACAAGTGCTGATGATGTTAAGGAAATAAGTGGGCAAGCGCGGATTGAAACGCTTGCAACTGAAAAGACTGTTGAAGCGGTCTACACATTTGACGAGGATATTTTACCGATGTATGTTCTGTATATGACAGAGCTTGCAAGACAGGGCAAGCATATACGCACCTGTGAAATCTGCGGCAGAGAGTTTGTCGCGTCAAGGAAAGATACAAAGGTCTGCGGCGCAAAATGCAAATCACAGCGACAAGCAGGGTATTTTAAGGAGCATAAGGAAAAGGTTAAGGACGACTCCGTTGATAAGATGTATCAGAATAATCGCGACGGTTACGATAATTTTTTGAAGAAATTAAAACGGCTTGAAGCAGATGATGAGATAATAGAACAATACAAGAAGGCGAAATATGATTTTCTTGATAAAGGCAAGAAAAAACGTAAAGCATATCGAAACGAAGCACTCAAAAAAGGAGAACTGACTGAATGGATTAGGCAAGACCGCTACAGGCGTATGGATTTGGAATCAAGAATAGAGCTTGAAATATGGGAATGATTGTGTCAAATTATAGTGAAACTTGTTTTTATACTGAATATATGATATAATATAACCAATCTTTTACTTTTGAAAAAAATGTCATATCTTTGGATATAAGAAATCATACAAGGAGTAACAAAATGATTGATACAAAAAAAGAACAGGAGCGTGCGGAGCTGCACCGCACTATATGGAATATAGCAAATGATTTAAGAGGCAGTGTGGACGGTTGGGATTTCAAGCAGTATGTGCTTGGTTTTCTTTTCTACCGATATATTTCCGAAAATCTTACCAATTACATAAATGAGGGCGAACATCAAAACGACAATCCGGATTTTGATTATGCAAAAATAGACGATGAAACGGCTGAAACGGCGAGAGCGGGATTAGTTGAAGAAAAAGGATTTTTTATTTTGCCGAGCGAGCTTTTTTGTAATGTGAGAGAGAATGCCGCAAAGGACGAAAATCTTAATGAAACACTTTCCAACGTGTTTAAAAACATAGAGTGTTCAGCGCAAGGAAGCGATAGCGAAGACGATTTTAAGGGATTGTTTGACGATATAGATGTAAACAGCAATAAACTCGGAGGAAGCGTGCCGAAACGAAATGAACGTCTTGTAAAGCTCCTTGACGGTGTAGGAGAAATGAAGCTTGGAGATTACAAGGATAACACTATAGACGCGTTTGGCGACGCGTATGAGTATCTTATGGGTATGTACGCGTCTAACGCGGGAAAATCAGGCGGCGAATACTATACTCCGCAGGAGGTGTCTGAGCTTCTCACAAAATTGACCGTTATAGGAAAAACAGAGGTAAACAAGGTTTATGACCCAGCCTGCGGCAGTGGTTCTTTGCTTTTGAAATTTGCAAAGGTACTCGGTAAGGATAAAGTCAGGCAAGGATTTTTCGGGCAGGAAATCAACATTACAACTTATAATTTATGCCGTATCAATATGTTTTTGCACGATATAGATTATGATAAATTTGATATTGCTCACGGCGACACTTTAACAGAGCCTCAGCATTGGGACGATGAGCCTTTTGAAGCGATTGTTTCAAATCCGCCGTATTCTATAAAATGGGAAGGGGACAACAACCCTATTTTGATAAATGACCAGCGTTTTTCGCCCGCTGGGGTGCTTGCGCCGAAATCAAAGGCAGACCTTGCGTTTATAATGCACTCATTATCGTGGCTTGCAACAAACGGCACTGCGGCGATTGTATGTTTTCCTGGTGTTATGTATCGCGGCGGAGCGGAGCAAAAAATTAGAAAATACCTTGTAAGCAATAATTTTATAGATTGTATTATACAGCTTCCTGATAATTTGTTTTATGGGACAAGCATTGCTACTTGTATTATGGTGTTGAAAAAGTCAAAAATAGATAATTCCGTACTTTTCATTGATGCCACAAAGGAATGTGTTAAGGTTACCAACAGCAATAAAATGACTGTGGAGAACATTAACAATATTATAAACACATATATAGAAAGAACAGACAAGGACTATATTTCTAAAATTGTAACAAGCGAAGAAATTGAAGCGCAGGACTATAACCTTTCTGTATCAAGCTATGTTGAGCAGGAAGACACAAGAGAAAAAATAGATATTACAGAGCTTAATAAAGATATAAAAGGAATTGTGGCAAGAGAACAGGTTTTGCGCAATGAAATAGACAAGATTGTTGCCGAAATAGATGGTGGTGATAAATGATGAGTAAATTACAGGAGCTTATTGATACGCTATGCCCTGACGGTGTGGAATATAAAAGGCTCGGGGAGTTTGCAACTGTGATTCGAGGAAGTGGATTGCAGAAAAATGACTTTACCGAAAATGGAGTTGGTTGTATACACTATGGACAAATTTACACATATTATGGGGCATTTACTTATGAGACAAAGTCTTTTGTTTCACCAGCACTTGCAGAAAAATTGAAAAAAGTCAGCAAAGGCGATTTGGTGGTTGCTGTTACAAGTGAGAATGTTGAAGATGTTTGTAAATGTGTTGCATGGCTCGGTGATGATGAAATCGTAACGGGGGGACACTCAGCGATTATAAAACATAATCAAAATCCTAAATATCTTTCATACTATTTCCAAAGCGAAATGTTTTTTAAGCAAAAAAGAAAAGTTGCTAAAGGAACAAAGGTAATTGAAGTTGCCCCTAAAAAATTGGAGGAGATAACGATTCCTGTACCTCCCCTTGAGGTACAGAGTGAAATTGTCAGGATACTTGACAATTTCACAGAGCTTACAGCAGAGCTTACAGCAGAGCTTACAGCAAGGAAAAAGCAATATGAATATTATAGGGATGAATTGTTGAAACCAAAGAATAATATTCCAATGGTTACTTTGAAGGAAATAGCAACCGATATTTACAGAGGTTCAGGCATAAAGCGTGACGAAGTTACAGAAGAGGGTATTCCCTGTGTTCGTTATGGAGAAATATATACAACATACAATACTTGGTTTGATAAATGTGTATCACACACTCAACTTGATTATGTGTCAAACCCAAAATGTTTTGAAAATGGAGATATTCTTTTTGCTATTACGGGTGAAAGTGTTGAAGATATTGCAAAATCCGTTGCGTATGTTGGACATGAAAAATGTCTTGCAGGCGGGGATATTGTGGTATTAAAGCATAATCAAAATCCGAGATACCTCGCACATGTTCTTGCAACACAATCTGCAAGAGAGCAGAAAAGTAAAGGTAAGGTTAAAAGTAAAGTTGTACATTCAAATGTACCGTCTATTGAACAAATTACGATACCGCTTCCTTCGTTTGAAATTCAAGAAAGATATGCGGAAGTTCTTGATAATTTTGAACAGTTATGTAATGACTTGAATACAGGATTGCCTGCGGAGATTGAAGCACGGCAAAAGCAATACGAATATTATCGGGATAAATTATTGACGTTTAAGGAGATATAGTTTTGATAATAAAATACCGTGATTTATCTAATAAATTTAGAGAAAAAGCAAATGAAAATAACTTTTTATGGTCTCAATATTCAAACAGGAATAAGCGAGATTTATGGAGTTGTATTTGTTCATCAATGGATTGGATAGATGTTGGAGTACAGTATATTGAAAATTTTCAGCCACCTAATCATCCAAGTTTGTTGAATTGTATGGAGATTTTTTCTTTTATCCAAGCAATAGATGTTACTTATGAGGCAATAAAAAGTTTGTTTTGGGTGTTAGTGAATAATGGTGAAGAAAGTAAAAAGGGGCGGTCTCCATTTTATGAAGAAAAAGACTGCTTTTCTTCAATAAAAAATAATACCATAACAGATGATAAATTTTTCAAAGAAATAAGGGCGTGCTGCGGTGCACATCCAACGGATTTATGTACATATATTTCAGATGATACACACGAGAAACAAAAACGATATGCGAGTTGGATTTATACAGAAAGCAACAGTTCATTTAGTGTTACGTTGTATCCTGATATAATATCAAACAAGGAAATTATTGTTAATGTTTCTTATGCAGAGTTAATAGATTATTTTGAAAAAAGATTTTTCTATTTGAATAATCTTATTGATAAAATTGATGAATTATTTGAGGTCTTTCGCAAAGAAAAAATAAATGATATTATACCAAAATCAAGTAATCCGATGGAACAATTAAAAATATTAAAAGATGCTAATGCAGAGAGATTAAATAATCAATGCTTTGATGAAACTATTGAACAACTCCTTTTGTTTTTTAATACCCAATTTGAAAGCAAAGAGAATGACAATATTGTCGAAAATTACAGGAAAAAGCTAATTAGTGGAGTTGATGAATTGTATGACAACATTCAAAATTTAGAATATAACGAAATGAAACTTGATAAACTTCTTTGTCCACACATGATTGATGTAGAATGGTTCGGATATGAATATGCTACACTATTCGCGCAGGTTTTTGAAAACAGATATAAAAGATATAATTCTAAAACTTTAACTGAACCATTAAAGAATTATATAGATTTTAATAACATTCGCACACAATCAGAATTATATTGGTTAATTACTATTGCATTAAATATTGTTGATGAACAGAATGGCAATAAAGCTAAGTGAGCTTTAAGGAGAAACAGGAGATGTTATATTATGAGATTAAAACTTGATATAGACGGAATTACTTTTTTCTTGAAGATAACGGGATACAGAAAAACAGCAAAACATAATTGGGACGATGCTTGGTGTGATGTTGAAGCCTGTTTACAAAATGAATATCTAAATTATCATTTTGGCTCAGAAATTCTTTTGTGTGCTGAGATAGACGATTTGGAAAAATATTTATCCGATTTACTCAATGATAAAATGACGGAAAGAACAATAATGGAATGTATTGAACCGGACTTTGAATTTATATGTGAACCGAAACATACTAGCCCTGATGATATACTTCTTGTTGTTGTCATCAATTTGTGGGAACAGGGATATATGACAGCAAATTCTATACATTTAACATTAGACAAAAAAGAAATTCAACAACTTCATACATATCTGTTATATGTAAAAAAGGTTATAAACCGAACTGATGAAAGAATTATTGACTTAATCAAACAAGATATATTATTACCTAAATATATAGAAATGCGGTGAGAAAATGAGCGAATATAATATCATAATGTCAACCAGTGAAAGCACGGTTGTCGCAGAATATACACCTGAGCAGAAGAAATCGGACGCATACCAGTCGGAAGCTGCTCTTGAAAATGAGTTTATACGTTTGCTTTCGGGACAAGGTTATGACTATATCACTATTCACAATGAAAAACAGCTTATAAATAATCTGCGTACACAGCTTGAAAAGCTGAATAACTACACCTTTACCGACAGTGAATGGGATAGATTTTTCAATACCTCTATCGCAAGTAACAATGACGGCATCTTGGAAAAAACGCGCAAAATTCAAGAGGACTATATACAAGAGCTTATTCGCGACGACGGAACGACAAAAAATATATATTTGATTAATAAAAGAGATATACATAACAATTATTTGCAGGTAATCAATCAATACGAGGAATCTGAGGGGACGCATAAAACGAGATATGATGTTACCGCGCTTGTAAACGGACTTCCTCTTGTGCATATTGAGCTGAAACGGCGCGGTGTTGCTATTCGCGAAGCCTTTAATCAGATAAACCGCTATCAGAGGGACAGTTTTTGGGCATCTTCGGGACTTTATGAATATATACAGATTTTTGTTATATCCAACGGTACGAACACGAAGTATTATTCAAACACCACGAGAAACAGTCATATAAAAGAAATAAACGGCAGTATAAAATCAAAGAAAACAAGTAACAGCTTTGAATTTACTTCATATTGGGCAGACGGAAACAACAGGGTTATATCAGACCTTGTTGATTTCACCAAGACATTTTTTGCCAAGCATACCATATTAAATATTCTGACAAAGTATTGCGTGTTTACATCTGAGAAGCTCCTGCTTGTAATGCGTCCGTATCAGATAGCGGCAACCGAAAGGATATTAAACCGTATTGAGATTTCAACCAATTATAAAAAGACAGGTACAATCGAAGCGGGCGGGTATATATGGCACACTACGGGAAGCGGAAAAACTTTGACATCTTTTAAAACCGCACAGCTTGCGACTAAGCTGGAAGGCGTGGACAAGGTTTTATTTGTCGTTGACAGAAAAGACCTTGACTATCAGACAATGAAAGAATATGACCGTTTTGAAAAAGGCGCGGCAGACGGAAACAAATCAACATCTGTATTGCAAAGACAGCTCGAGGATATAGATGCAAAGGGTACTCCGCATAAGTATAAGATTATAGTTACTACTATTCAGAAGTTGGACGTATTTGTTACAAAGAATAAAACTCACGATATTTATAACAAGCATATAGTTATTATTTTTGACGAGTGCCATCGTTCTCAGTTCGGTGATATGCGCCTGAAAATTACAAAGCAGTTTAAGAATTATCATATTTTCGGTTTTACGGGAACGCCTATATTTTCAGCAAATGCGTCAAGCGGCGGAAATCCACAGTTAAAAACAACTCCGCAGGCTTTTGGTGATAAACTGCATACATACACTATTGTGGACGCTATCAATGACGGAAACGTATTGCCTTTCAGAATTGATTATCTTGACACTATCAAGAAAAAGGATAATATCAAAGATAAAGACGTTTCGGCAATAGACATTGAAAAAGCTATGAATGCTCCTGAAAGAATTTCGGGAATTGTAAGCTACATCATAGAACACTTTGACCAAAAGACAAAGCGAAACAGCTTCTATTCTCTGAAAGGACAGCGGGTTGCAGGATTCAACTCTGTTTTTGCGGTCAGCTCTATTCCTACGGCTATGAAATATTATGCGGAATTTAAGAAACAGCTTTCAGAGAAAAATAAGAATCTGACTATTGCTACAATTTACAGTTTTGGTGTAAATGAAGCGGATACAGACGATGTTCTTGCAGACGAGAGCTTTGACACGGATAGTCTTGACAAGACATCAAGAGATTTTCTTGAAGACGCAATTCAGGATTACAACAAGACCTTTAACGTGAGTTTTGACACTTCAAGCGACAAATTCCAAAATTATTATAAAGATATTTCGCAGAGAATGAAAAATCGTGAAATTGATATTTTAATTGTTGTAAATATGTTCTTGACAGGTTTTGATGCTACAACACTGAATACACTATGGGTTGATAAAAACTTGAAAATGCACGGACTTCTTCAGGCATTTTCAAGAACAAACCGAATTCTTAATTCTGTTAAGACTTTCGGCAATATTGTATGTTTTAGAAATTTACAGAAAGCGGTTGAAGATGCTGTTGCACTTTTTGGAGATAAAGACGCAAATGGAATTGTAATGCTGAAAAGCTATGAAGATTATTATGCCGGTTATGATGAAAATGACAGACATATTGACGGATATACAGACCTTATAGAAAGACTTTTGTCCGATTACCCGCTTTCGCAGCCGATTATAGGCGAAGAAACGCAAAAAGAGTTTATAAAGCTGTTCGGGGCAATATTAAGGCTCAAAAATATACTTTCCTCTTTTGATAAATTTGAGGGACAGGAGATTTTGCCACCGAGAGTGTTTCAGGACTATCAGAGTATTTATATTGACCTTTGGAACGAGATGGTTCCAAAAGATAAAGGCGATAAGGAAAATATAAACGAGGATATTGTTTTTGAAATTGAGCTTATAAAACAGGTAGAAATCAATATTGATTATATTCTTATGCTTGTGGAGAAATATCACGAATCCAACTGTGAGGATAAAGAAATATTAACAACGATTGATAAGGCTATCGGCTCGTCTATTCAGCTAAGAAGCAAGAGAGAACTTATTGAAAGCTTTATTAAAACCATAAGCGCTTCAAGCAGGGTTAGCGATGATTGGAGAACTTTTGTAAGCGAACAAAAGGATACAGACCTTGATAATATTATCAAAGACGAAAACTTAAAAGTCAAAGAAACAAAAGAATTTATTGATAATTCTTTCCGTGACGGTATTCTTAAAAAAACGGGTACAGATATTGCAAAGATTATGCCTCCAATGTCGCGCTTTGGCGGGGGCAATCGTGAAGAAAAGAAACAAAATCTTATTGAAAAATTGAAAAAGTTTTTTGATAAGTATTTGGGATTGATATAATTATTGGGATATATAGAATGAGGACTTGATTTTTGTCAAGCCCTCATTTTATTTACAGACTTATAGGTCATTGTCAGATTGATAAATCAATTCATTTAATATAACTTCGTCAATTTGATGTGTGATTGTGTTCATCATCTGTACCCACTTCATTTGATTTTCTGCTTTTAGCTGTTCGGTAACTCCATACAGCTTTTGATATTTCGGCAGTAAATTGTCCTTTAATTTATTTGCCTGACGGTCAATGTCTGCAAGATAATCATTTAATTTACCGCTTATAAAAAGTGTGTTATAAAATGCTTTGCAGTAATTTTTAAGATATGTTCCGCATAACATACCATACTTGTCGATAGGCTTACACTCGGGAACAGTCAGGTTAGGTATATAATAATCTCCGACTTTTGTATAAGTTCCTCCGTTTTGTTCAAATAGTGATTTCATTAAGTTGTCCTCCTATGATATAAATTATTTTACAGAGGGTATATCACAGAAATTCTGTCCTTTATTTGTCCTTTATTGTTGCGAAAAGTTAGTAAAAACGGTGATAAGTTACGAGAACTTAAACATCAAGAAATCGCATAGTACCGCGGTTTACAGGTGCTTGGAATAAATTGCCAAAACCCCAAAATAAAATTCGAGTCCTAGATGGTCCACCAAACAGAACAAATCCGAACTTTTCACTAATTGGTGATGGGTTCGGATTTTTGTTTTGGCTATAATAAAAACGGCAGTATCAATATTCGCTTGATACTGCCGTCTATGTAAATTCTAAAATCATTTATTTTCTTGGTTCAATTTCCATCTCTCAAATTCTTTCCTGCCTTCCTCGCTCTCAAAATATGCTTGGATTTTCGGAAGTATGCACCTTGCGAGTGCGTCTATCTCGTATTGAGGTATATCCTGCTTGAAATCACCGTTTGTCTGCGTATATTCTCCCTCCCCTCATTTTGTAGTAGTTTCGTGGTCATTTCAAAGTTCAAATTGCGGGGCGTGGTTAGGTACTGAACTGCACCCAAAAAAGTGGACAAAAACACATTAAATGTGTATAATAAATTTAAAGGGGTGCAGATTGTGAATACAAGACGGACAGAGGAAGAAAAAGGTCGTATGCAAAGTCTGAGAAATGAAGGAAAAACATACAAAGAAATTGCTCAGATAATGAATATATCTATAGATGCGGTTAACTATTTTTTCAGGAAGCAATATAGAGATTTGCATAAGAGTAATCCTTATCGTTATGTATCTTACGGAAATTTATTGCAAAGAGACTTTCAGGCTGAACATCCTAATGAAAAGTGGGTAACAGATATCAGCTATATACATACAAAACAAGGACGGCTATACTTATCCGTCATAAAAGACCTTTACGATAAATTAGTTATTGCGTATGAGATGTCGCAGCATTTGGATAACAGCCTTGTGGTCAGGACTGTAAAGAAAGCAAAGAGCAAGATACGCAAGGGAACAATTATACATTCAGACCAAGGCTCACAGTATGCCTCTAATGATTATGCGGAATTGTCAAAGGAGTTTAAATTCAAACCATCTATGTCAAGACCTGCCACACCGATTGATAACGCGCCAATGGAGAGTTTCTTCTCAATATTGAAAACAGAGTGTATATACCGGCACAAACTTGAAACAATACAACAAGCAAAACAGTGGATAAAATGGTATATTTATTTCTACAATCATGAACGAATAATACTATCCACAGGAATGACACCATATGAGATGAGAAAAATGGTATAATTGGTGTTCAGCGCTGTCTACTATTTAGGGTTCAGTTCAAAAGGTAGGAACGCAAGGATATATTTTTGTTGAAGATGATATTGCAGTCGGTGCAGTCAGAATTATAATGCGCAATGAATTTTGTAAAGTATCTGCTCTTGCTGTTCTTCCTGAATACCAAAATAGGGGTATCGCACAATCGGCATTAAGGGAAATAGAGAAAATTCACAACGATTGCAAATACTGGATATTAGATACGCTATTTCAGGAAAAAGGTAATTGTCATTTGTATGAAAAATTAGGATATGTGAGAATTGGAGAGCCGAAAAAAGTCAATGACAAATTAACTTTGGTGGATTATAAAAAAGAGGTAGACTAATGAATGATTTAGAAATATGCAAAATAACGGAAAATGATTATTCAGATGTTTGTTCTCTATATAACAATGAACTGAATATTAAAATCAGTCAATCACAGTTTAATGAACGAGCAAAGCATATTTTAGAAGGTAACAACCATGATATTTTTGCCGCATTATGTTCGGGAAAAGTGGTTGGTTTTATTGCAGTTGAAAGGGCGATAGCAATCGAATGTGATTATATTAAAATCAACGGAATTGCGGTCAAAGAAAATTATCAGGGACAAGGCATAGGATCACAACTAATTGCTTATGCCGAGCATTATGCAAAAGAACATAATATTGATTTGATAATTTTAAACAGCTCAGTCCGCAGAGAACAGGCTCATATGTTTTATGAGAAGTTAGGATTTTCAAAAAGTTCATATAGTTTTAGGAAAAAAATTTGAGGAGCATAAATGATTATTTTAATAGCGGGAAGTACACATACAGGAAAAACAAATTTATCGCAAAGATTATTAGAAAAATACCATTATCCGTATTTATCCATAGACCATTTGAAAATGGGACTTATACGAAGTAACAACACAACCTTAACCCCCGAAGATGATGACGAGCTTGTTCCGTATCTATGGAATATTGTTAAGGAAATTGTAAAAACAGCGATTGAAAACAATCAAAATCTTATCATTGAAGGTTGTTATATCCCGTTTGACTGGCAGAATGATTTTGATGATGATTATTTAAAGCATATTAAATATTACTGCATTATTATGACTAAGGAATATATTGAAAATAATTTTAGTGATATTCTAAGCTATGCGAGCGTTATTGAAGCGCGCGGCGAGGAAGACTTATCAATGGAATATATGATTGCCGAAAACCAATATAATTTATCAATGTGCAAAAAGTATGCACACACATATATTTTAATCGACAACGATTATTCTATTGATATTCTTTCCTCATTTTTTTGAAATAATATCCATTATAGCTTTTTCCGCGGTTTTGATTTCTTTCAGAAATTCATTGGCGCTGACGCGTATCGCGCCGCCCGCAAGGATGATAATCTGTTCAAGGCTGTCAGAGGTGGCAACGCGTACGCGATGCTTTTTTCCAAGTTCGTGTGTGATTTTTTCGATGTACATATCAGCCGTTTCCGCTTCTTTAGTGTATACAACATTGATATTATGGATTTTCTTCACGCTTCCGACATTACCCTTAACCTTGTAAGCGTCAAATACAAGTATCAGATTACATTGTCTGAAACCACGGTAATTGCACAGAATATCAATTAGTCTGTCGCGCGCCATATTAAGATTAATTTTCGCAAGATTCTTTAACTCGTCCCACGCGAAAATAATATTGTATCCATCAACAAGAAGATATTCATCTCCATGCGGCACTGTTTTTGGTTTTGTGTATTTTTTCTGTTCCGGAGCGGATTTTTTGACGGTGTATGAGGCGGTTTTTTGTGTCACAGCGCCATATGTCCGTTCAAAAATCTGCATAAGTTCATTATCGTCCGCTACGGCGTCAAGATATTGTTTTGCACGCTGTCTTACTGTTTCGGTTTCATCCTCGTTGTCTTCTTCAAAGTTAAGTCCTTCAAGGTGCATTTGGTCATAGACCTCGTTCCATTTTACATTAAATCCGGCGCCGTGTGAACAGAACACTGAATCGGCGGGATTTTCAAGGTCACTGTCAGAATCGTATCCTATCTGAGCGATTACTTCCTCGCTGTTATGGCACGGCTCATAGCCGCTCAGAATGCAGTTAAGTCTGCCTTTACCGCCGGTATATCCAATTACCTCCTGAGAATATCCGCGCATTGATGAAACGGGCGCACTGCCGGTGATGATTGTCATGTCGCCGTAAGTTTTGCTTTGATTAAAGTTTCCTCCCATTTGTCCGATGTCTGTCATTGCGCGTCCGACATTTGCAGTAGGTATTTCAAGATTAAATTCATAGTAGGGTTCAAGAAGAATACTTTCAGCCATTTTAAGTCCCTGACGTACCGCACGGTAAGTCGCCTGACGGAAATCGCCGCCCTCTGTATGTTTCTGATGCGCGCGTCCTGAGACAAGAGTGATTTTCATATCGGTTATAGGCGAGCCTGTCAGCACTCCTATATGCGTTTTTTCTTTAAGATGAGTCAGAATCAGTCTTTGCCAGTTGCGGTCAAGAATATCCTCGCTGCAATCAGTCTTAAAAGTCATACCGCTTCCTTTTTCAGCCGGCTCAATAAGAAGGTGAACTTCAGCGTAATGTCGAAGCGGCTCATAATGTCCCACGCCTTCGACAGGTGAGGCGATAGTTTCTTTATATGCTATAGAACCATGTGTAAATTTCACTTCAAGACCAAAACGCTCGGATATGACGCGCTGTAATACTTCAAGCTGCACTTCGCCCATAACCTGAACATGTATTTCCCGAAGCTGTTCATTCCATATGATGTGAAGCTGAGGATCTTCTTCTTCAAGACGTTTCAAATTTGTAAGCGCGGTATGCGCGTCAACTCCCTCAGTCAGTTCCATGCGGTACGTAAGCACGCTTTCAAGAACGGCGCTTTTTGCGTCCGTTTCACATCCGATACCTTCGCCGGCATATGTCTGAGAAAGACCTGTAACAGCGCATATCATACCCGGAAAAGCCTCGTCAACAGTTTTATATTTTTCTCCCGAATATACTCGGATTTGATTGACTTTCTCGCGCCATTCGTTGCGTTTGTTTCCCGTAAGTTCGGCTTTAACCTTGAGTGATCCTCCTGTGATTTTCATATATGTAAGCCGAGCGCCCTGTTCATATTCTGAAATTTTAAATACCCGCGCGCCAAAATTGTCGTCGTATATTATCCGCCTTGTATAAAGTTCAATCGCGTCAAGGAATTCTTTAACACCATCTGTTTTTAGAGCAGAGCCAAAAAAACACGGAAATATATTTCTTTTTGCGATCGCGTTTCTGATGTCTTCCGTTTTTACATTTCCGTTTTCAAGAAAAGAATTCATAATTGTCTCGTCGCACATAGCAAGTGCTTCCATAAATTCTTCGCTCGCTTTGTCCGATCCGAAATCGACGCAGCCGTCACCGAGACGGTGTTTGAGTTCATTCAAAACAGCCGTTTTGTCGGAAGGCAAGTCCATTTTATTAATAAATAAAAAAACAGGAATATTGTAACGTTTTAAAAGCCGCCACAATGTTTCGGTGTGATTTTGCACACCGTCCGTGCCGCTTATTACAAGAATCGCATAGTCGAGAACGCTTAATACGCGTTCTGTTTCAGTGGAAAAATCCACGTGCCCCGGAGTGTCAAGTAATGTAAATTCTGTGTCTTTAAAGCGCATTACAGCCTGTTTTGAGAAAATGGTAATGCCTCTGTCACGCTCTATACTGTTTGTGTCAAGAAAGGCGTCGCCGTGATCTACTCTGCCAAGACGGCGAAGTTCGCCGGCAGTATATAACATTCCTTCGGAAAGTGTGGTTTTTCCTGAATCCACGTGTGCCAGTATTCCTATTACAAGTCTTTTCATTATTATCTACCTATCTGTTTTGGGTTTAATTTATAATATTATATCATAGACAATATTATTTGTCCACTGACGAAAAATAGCTGTCGCATAACGCAACAGCTATTTATCTTATTCGCCGTCTAAAATCGATTTGACAACATTCTGCGCATAATCAAGGCATTGTCCGCATACACTGGAAACACCCGTAACCTCTTGAACCTCGTCAAAGGTTGACGCGCCGTTTTCAATAGCGGCTCTTATGTCGCCTATTGTAACACCGGTACAGTTGCATACAATTTTTTCGTCATTCATAATACTCACCTCACCATTATAATAAGCATTATCGCATTAAATTATTCATATGTCAATGTTTTTATAGACAATTCAGCGCGAAAGTGATAAAATAAAGAGAATGAAAAAGATATTTATATGAAGGGAGAAATTAAAATGAAAGTAATACTGGTAAACGGAAGTCCGAATGAAAAAGGGTGTACATACACGGCTCTTTGCGAGGCGGCAAATACTCTTAATGAAAACGGGATTGACACGGAAATATTTTGGATAGGTAACAGTCCGATAGCAGGCTGTATAGGCTGTGGTTCGTGCGCGAAAACGGGGAAGTGTGTATTTGACGATATTGTAAACAAATTCGTTGAAAAAGCACAGATGGCAGACGGGTTTATATTTGGTTCACCGGTGCACTATGCGGCGGCTTCAGGAGCGTTGACATCTTTTATGGACAGAGCGTTCTATATGGGCGGTTCAAAAATGCGCGGAAAATTGGGCGCAAGCGTTGTAAGCTGCAGAAGAGGCGGAGCGAGCGCTGCGTTTGACCAAATTAACAAGTATTTTACAATAACCAGTATGCCGATTGTATCATCCCAGTATTGGAATCAGGTGCATGGCAACACAAGAGAAGAGGTCTTGCAGGACAAAGAGGGAATGCAGACAATGAGGACATTGGCAAATAATATGGCATGGCTTTTAAAATGTATAGAAGAAGGCAAAAAGGCAGGTATAACAATTCCTTCTCAGGAAGATAAGATTAAGACAAATTTTATAAGATAAATAAAGATGGCGAATATTTAAAAAACAAAGTGTTTTCGCTATTGAAAAACGACTGATATTGTATTATAATAGAAATATCAAAGACAAGGGGAGGAATATCTAATGAAAATATTGGTAACAGGCGGCGCGGGATATATAGGAAGTCATACTTGCGTGGAACTTCTTAACGCGGGATATGAGATAGTGGTTCTTGATAACCTTTACAATGCGAGTGAAAAATGTCTTGACGCTGTAAAAGAACTTACGGGAAAGGATTTTCCGTTTTACAAGGTTGATTTGCTTGATTATGAAGGCACGGAGAAAGTGTTTAAGGAAAATAAAATTGACGCGGTAATTCATTTTGCCGGTCTTAAGGCTGTCGGTGAGTCAACAAGGATTCCGCTTTCGTATTATGATAACAATATAACAGGAACTCTTCATCTTATGCAGGCTATGGAAAAATACGACTGTAATAATATTGTGTTCTCTTCGTCCGCTACGGTTTACGGAGACCCAGAAAGAGTTCCGATTGTAGAGACAGACAATAAGGGAGATAAGATTCTTACAACTAATCCATACGGCACAACAAAGCTGTTTATAGAGAGAATTATGACGGATGCTCAAAAGGCGAATCCAAAGCTTTCAGTAACTCTTTTGCGTTACTTTAACCCTATAGGCGCGCATAAAAGCGGAATAATGGGTGAAGACCCGAAAGGTATTCCTAATAATCTTCTTCCGTATGTCGCTCAGGTAGCGGTAGGAAAGCTTGAAAAGGTACATGTGTTCGGTGATGATTATCCTACTCCTGACGGCACCGGTGTGCGTGATTACATACACGTTGTAGACCTTGCGATAGGACATGTAAAGGCAATAGACTGCTGTTCTGATAAAGCGGGAGTGCATATATATAATCTCGGCACAGGTAATGGATACAGCGTGCTTGATATTGTCAAGGCATTTTCAAAAGCGTGCGGAAAAGAACTTCCGTATCAGATTGACCCGAGACGTCCGGGAGATATTGCCGAGTGTTACGCTGACCCTGCAAAGGCAAAGGAGGAACTCGGTTGGGAAGCGACGCGCGGAATTGACGAAATGTGCGCGGACAGCTGGAGATGGCAGTCAACTCATCCGAATGGTTTTGAAGGATAGTTTTTTAAAACATATGAAAACGGATATTGCTCAAACAATATCCGTTTTTTTGTAAATAATAAATTCACATTTATTGTTTTTTCGCATATAATACATCATAATAGAATAAGGAGGATATGGAAATGTGCGGAATATGTGGGTTTATAAATTTTAAGACAAACCTTGTCAGAAACGAAGGAGAAAACTTATCAATAGCACATCGCATGGCGGAAAAACTGCGCCACAGAGGACCTGATTCCTGGGATGAGTGGGTAGGGGAGCATGCCGTATTCGCGCATAGCAGACTTGCGGTTATTGATGTTGAAAACGGTTTGCAGCCTATGAAGCGTACAGTCGAGGGACATGAGTTTGTAATTACATATAATGGAGAATTGTATAATACAGATGATTTGAGAAATGATTTGTTGTCATACGGTTATGAGTTTACAACCGCTTCTGATACGGAGGTGCTTTTATACGCGTACATACATTACGGTGAAAAATGCGCTCAAATGCTGAATGGAATATATAGTTTTGCAATATGGGATTCAATGCGCCAAAGAGTGTTTGTGTGCAGGGACAGATTTGGTGTAAAGCCGCTTTTTTATACTCATAAAGATGATACTGTAGTTTTTGCCTCGGAATTAAAGTCACTGTTTGAATATCCGGGAATAGACCCTGTGTTGGATAAAACAGGTCTTTGTGAGTTGTTCGCTCTAAGTCCCGCAAGAACTCAGGGTGTAGGAGTTTTTAAGGACATTGAGGAACTTCGTCCGGGACGATATATGATAATAAACAGATATGGCATAACAACTACGAGGTATTGGTCTCTTCAAAGTCATGAACACAGTGATAGTTATGAAGAGACTATAGAAAAGGTTCGTTCGCTTGTTTATGACTCGGTAAGAAGGCAGCTTATTTCTGATGTGCCAATAGCCACTTTCCTTTCAGGCGGACTTGACTCCAGTATAATAACAGCTATAGGAGCGATTGAGAAAAAGAGAAAAGGAGAGAGACTATCTACTTATTCTTTTGATTATGAGGATAATAGCAAATATTTTAAATCATCGCATTTTCAGCCGGACAGTGATACAAAATGGGTTCCGAGGATGGTTGAGGAATTTGACACAAATCATACATATTTAATGTGTCCCAATGATAAGCTTACAGAACTTTTGGAGGAAGCGCTTTTGGCTAAGGATTTGCCGGGAATGGCAGATGTGGACGCGTCGCTTTTATATTTTTGCCGCGAGGTAAAGAAAAATCACACTGTGGTTTTGTCGGGCGAATGTTCTGATGAAATTTTTGGCGGATACCCGTGGTTCAGAGAAAAGAAAGCTTTTGAAACCGCGGCATTTCCGTGGTGTTATGATTTGTCATTGAGGAATAATATTTTGCTTGACAGCGTGCGTGACACTCTTGACCTTGACGGGTATTCACGCATGAGGTATGAGGAAAGCATTGCGGAAGTGCCTGTTTTTAACGGTGATAACGAGGAGGAGAAACGCCGAAGAGAAATTTCTTATTTGAATATAAATTGGTTTATGACAAATCTGCTTGACAGAAAAGACAGAATGAGTATGGCGAGCGGACTTGAGGTAAGAGTACCGTTTTGTGACCATCGTCTTGTGGAGTATGTGTGGAATATTCCGTGGCATATGAAAAATAAAGATAATGTTTCGAAAAATATATTGCGTGAGGCGGCGAAGGGCATACTGCCTGAAGACGTGCGGTTAAGACGTAAAAGTCCATATCCTAAAACGCATAACCCGCATTATGAGGAGGCGGCTAAAACATTGCTTGAGGGGGTTATTGCAGACCCGAACGCGCCTATACTTGCTCTTTGCGATAAAGAAAAATTATCCGCGCTGTTGAACGGTTCATCAGATTACGGTAAGCCATTTTTTGGTCAGCTTATGGCAGGACCTCAGTTTATAGGGTATATTTTGCAGATGAATTATCTTTTAAAAGATTATAATGTAAAAATAGTGTAGATGTAAAAAAGAATAAAACGGCTTTGATTTCAAAGCCGTTTTTGTTTTTGAGAATTGTGTAAATAGTCGGGTTAAATCAGATTTTTGCCTCTCCATCGACTGATAAGATTTCACCTGTGACATACTCTATATAATATATAATAGCATTGATTTCAATATTATCCGATTATCTCACAAAAACAGCGGAACAATTAAAATATGTTCCGCTGTTCTGCTTGATTATCTACCGCATCCGCAGTCCTTTTTCATTCCTGTTCCATATACTTTTTTGTGCTTTAAATCACTTTGCAGCTTATCTAACGCTTCACCAAATCTTTGGAAATGCACGATTTCTCTTTGTCGGAGGAATTTAATTACTTCGTTGACATCGGGGTCATCTGACAATCTCAGAATATTGTCATATACTGCTCTTGCCTTCTGTTCTGCTACGACTGCGTATTCTCAACAAAATCACAAAAAAATAAGAAAGTGTTTGATTAGAAATACTAAATTTCAGCATCGCTGAAATTTAGTGATTAATGTACACTTTCTTGTTACAAGCGATTGCTTCGCAATCAACTATGTAATAAAAATGAATAAACCGTTGCAAAAACCCTTGTAAACCGCATTAAGACGCTATTTTAGCGTCTTTTTTTTGTACCCAAATTTGTGATTAAGGAGATGAAAAACAGTGAAAATACAAACAGATTACTTTTACGGCAAAGAAGCCGAGCAAATTGCCTTTTTTAAGATACCAAAACTATTATTTTCTGCACCTGAATTTAAAGATGTTTCCATAGGTGCAAAATTACTTTACGGACTTATGCTCGACAGAATGAGTTTGTCTGTAATGAATGGTTGGTTTGATGAAAACGGCAGAGCATATATTTACTTTACGATAAATGACATATCGGAACAGCTTTCTTGCGGAAGTGAAAAAGCTAACAAATTGCTTTTTGAATTGGATGATGAAAAAGGCTGCGGACTTATTTAGAGAAAGAAACAAGGTCAGGGCAAGCCAACAGTAATTTATTTAAAAAAGTTTATTACAGATGTATCCCGAAAAACAGAATTGCAGACTACTGAAAATCGAAATTCTGAAATGCTGAAAATCAAAAATCAAGACTGCGGAAATTCGACAAGTAATAAGACTTATATAAATAAAACAGATTTTAATAATACTGATATTAACATATCATATCCTATCAGCAAGCCTGATGCGATGGATTGGATTGAAGAACATAATACATACGAAGAAATTATCAAAGAAAATATTGAGTATGACATTATGTGTGAACGCTTTTCAAAGGAGTGGCTTGATGAAATAGTCGCTATTATGGTTGATGTGGTATGTAGCAAAGAGCAATATATCCGTATTAACAAACAAAATGTACCGCAAGAAGCGGTCAAAAGCAGATTTTTAAAAATAAACAGTATGCACATTGCATATATCAATTTTGCATTACAAGAAAACACTTCTGATGTCCGTAATATACGAGCATTTTTAATTACTACAATATATCGTTCTTATGAAACCGCTGATAATTGGTACTCGGCAAAAGTTAAGCACGATATGGCACACAATGAAAGGTGGTAAAATTTATGACTAAAAAAATGACAGAAGAAATTAAATATTTGAATGTAAATGAGTTGAAGCCTTTTGAGGAACATCCTTTTAAGGTGCGTATTGACGAAGAAATGGACGAGCTTGTGGAAAGCATAAAGGAAAACGGAGTTGTTTCTCCTATAATTGCAAGACCGCATAAAGATGGCGGATATGAAATTATATCAGGGCATCGCAGAGCTAAAGCGTGTGAGATATTGCAGCTTGAACAAGCTCCCGTCATAGTAAAAGATATTGATGATGATACGGCGGTGATTTTAGTGGTAGATAGCAATTTAAACAGAGAAAACATATTGCCGAGTGAGAAAGCCTTTGCATATCAAATGAAGCTTGAAGCAATTAAGCGTAAAGTAGGCAGACCGACAAAGTAAAAAATGCGTAATCTTGATGGAAAAGTTGTCAGCACTGTTGTTGATGAAAATGTGTGCCAAGTTGGCACACATTTAATTGGCGTAAGGTCGGACAAACTTGTTGCTGAAAATACCGATGACAGTGCAAGACAAGTTCAGCGATATATTCGCCTGACAAATCTTATTGACCCGTTGCTAACTATGGTTGATGAAAAACAAATTGCAATGACCGCCGCTGTAGAACTGTCTTATCTTGGCTCAAAGGAACAAGCTCAGGTTATGGAGGTTATTGATGCTGAAGCTACTGCACCCTCTATCGCTCAGGCTATAAAGATACATAACTTTTCAAAAGAGGGAAAGTTATCTCCGGCAGTAATAGAGTCTATTATGCAGGAGGAAAAATCTCCAAAGCGAAAAGTTACAATCAGCGAAGATAAAATCAACCGATACTTCCCTAAAAGTTATACAAAAGAACAAATTGAAGAAACTGTTTTAAAGCTAATTCAGGGATGGTATAGAAAACGGCAACAATCACACGAAAGATAATTTTTTGATTATTTTCTACTATCAATTTATAATTAAATCAAGAAACGAAAAGGAGGATTTTAAAATGACAACATTACCAAAAAGAATTTCTGAAAATGGGTTTGAGTACGAACTGAGGGGGGATTATTATTATCCCATAATTGAGCTTCCCGAAAACAAACCTATTGGAAAATATGGATTGCTTCGTGAAACTTTTTTAAAGAAGCATCGTAATTACTTATATAATACAATGCTGATGGACGGAACTTTGAACGGGCATTTATATGAAATCGACCAAACTGCAAAACAACAAGTTGCTGACTTGGTTGATAAAATGGCAAAAGCACAAGGCGTTGACGAAGCTTTGAAAGCATCAAATCATTTATCTTGGGTGGGTAAAATGGAAAATATACGCCACTCTGCTGAAGAAACTGTGCTAAACGATTATGTTTACGCATAAATAAAAAATCCCGTTATACCCTAAATCAAAATCAATTTAGGGTATAACGAGGGTATAACTCAAAATTACTTTTATATTCTTGTATCCCATAAAATTTATAAAAATCAGAAAGGACGATGGATATGAAATTCAAGAAAATTTTTGCTTTAATTTTTGTAGGTATTTTAAGTCTTGGTACAACCGCCGCTTATGCTAAAGATTACCCTTATCCCATAGGCTATTACAATTTCGCACACGCAAACAGATACCTTACATTTGCAACAGATGGTGGCTCGTTTATTAAAGCGGTAGAAGCTACTACGGGAACTGAAATTGATGTTACAAAGTATGTGCCGACAAAATCGGGTTACATATTTGACGGATGGTATTCCGACCCTCGCACGAAACATAATCAGGTTAAAAATGTTGTCCTGACAGAAAATATCGTTGTATATGCTAAATGGATTGATGACGGAACTCCAAAGCAAATCGAAAACAATGTTATCAGCAGAACTGTTACAGATAACTCCGTTATACTTGAAACAACAAGCGGAACTGTTGAAGCTCCGGTAACGAAATTATGGATTGAGCAAAATGCAAGGCTTGAATATTTAATGAGTCTTAAAGCAAGAAAAAAATAATATTTTATATAATACTTCACTTCATTACGAGTGGAGTATTTTTTATGGAAAGGAGATTTGAAAGTTGAGTGAAAATAAAAATATTTATGTTCAATTTAAAGAAGATAACCCATCGCATATGAAAGCTGTTGATTTTCTAAAGAACAAACGACAAGAAACAAAATCAACTTATGCAGACATAATAACAAATGCTTTGCTTAAATATGCTGAAATTATTGAACAGACAGAAAGAGACCCTTATTTTGAAACAAGAGAAAAGGAAAATGAATTTATAGCAGATATTCTTTCAAAATTGCAAGAAGAACTGAGAATTAACCTTCCATCGTTTATGATTTCTCTTATTGCTACCTTTACGGTAAATACCAATAATGGAGGAAATACAGCATCTTTAGGGACAACTCCTCAATTCGGCGATAATATAGATAAAGATGATATTGATTGGGAACTTTTAGATAGCCTTGATGGTTAAAATATGTTAAACAGATAAAAAAATATATTAAAATATGAAAAATTTTCTTTATATAAATCTGCTTCTAAAAACCCGAATTTAAAAAATTTTATCGTATGATTTATATGTAAAAAGAGGTTTTAAATAGGAATTAAATTTTTGTCATTCTAAGCAGTTTAATTAACTGTATATAGCTGATGGAAAGGTGGTGATGAACTTGAAACATTTGAAAAATGTCATTGACATCAATATAGGTGTTTGCAATCTTTGATTGCATAAGTGACAAGCATAGCATTTGTCCATACAAACGCATACTTGTTTGGGGATAACTCCCCTAAAACCCCACGCATAAAGCGTATTTCAACGAGAGGAGGTGATGTCAATGAGAAAAAGACAAAATCGTGTTGTAGTCAGATTGACCGATGAAGAATATAACAAGCTTCAGGAATTAAAAGAATTTACAGGTATGGATGGTTCAAGAGTTACTAGACGATTACTTAATTTAGAAAAGTTAAAAGAGAAACCATCTCCTGAAACTTTGAAAGTTTTAAGGGAATTGCGTTATATAAAAAATAACCTTGACCAAATTTCAAGAGTTGCAAGAAAGAACAATCCTGAATGTATTGAAACTATTGCTGAAATCAGAAAAGAATATCATTACATTAAAAAAGCATTGTATGACTACTGCATTAACTAATTAAAACGGCGGGGCTTGAGGCTTTTTCATATTTTGTGTAAAGTCAAAATGGTGCAAAAATTTAAGTGTT
>CAJUEZ010000028.1 GCA_910585485.1 uncultured Clostridia bacterium | reverse complement strand
CAGGAGTTGTCTCAGTTACGTTATTTGACGAGACAGAGGAAGTATCATCTTGTGTTAAAGCTTCAGGTGTTTTTGTCGGGATAAATACTGATGAGTCCTCTTTTTCGCCGGCAGAAAATTCCGATTTATCCTCATCTTCCTGCGTTATTTTTGAACTTATTACATTTGAGGCTTTATTAGCGTGTCTTTCCGTAAAATAACCTGCGACACCTATAACCAATACACAGCAGCATAGCGCTATGTAAAAGCCTGGCAGCTTTTTAGCTTCTTTCTTTTGTTCTTGATTCATATTTCATAATCCTCCCTGTTTGATTGTAGTATTTAGTATTCTTTCCTTAATTTTCTGTATTATACCCATAATTTAAAAAGAATTTTTAAAATTATGGCGAAACAGGTATATATTTTAAAGAATAAATATCAAAATATCTATTCCCAAAACGAAGTTTTTATAGTATAATATAAAAATGATAGATAGGAAAGTAGGTGGTTAGTTGTGAGAATTGAGCGACTTAATAATGACAAAATAAAAGTTACTCTTACAACTGCGGATTTAATTAATCTTGATATAGATGTGAAACAGCTTGCTCCAAATTCCAAAGAACTTCACGCGTTTTTGTTTCACATTATGGAGACTATACGTGAAGAAACGGGATTTAATCCTTATAGCGGTCAGGTAGTGGTGGAAGCGACGCCTTCAAGAGAGGGAATAAGTATTATGGTAAGCCGCTTGGGTGCAAAGTTATCCAAAATATCAAAGGAACAATTCAGTAAAGTAACATCAATCAAAGCTAAGAAAAAAGAAACGGCAAAAACAGAAATATTTTATTTTCATAATTTTAGTGATATGTGCGCTGCCATTACAGAAGTTGATGAAAAGGTGATTGAAGCAGGGAAATTGTATTCATTAAATAATACATATTGTTTTATTATCAAGGGTGAATCCAAACTAAAAAAAGGCATTAATCTTATGAGTGAGTTTTCCGCGATGAAATCAGATAATCATATTCAAGCGGAATATATTAAAGAGCATGGAAAATTTATAGCGGGACATAAAGAATTGCTTTATATGGCGGCTAATCTGAGAAGATTTACATAAATTTTTCTTAAATTAAAGAAAATGCTTGCAATCGCATCATATTAATAGTATAATACAAAGGAAAATATAGTTAAAGGAGAAAAATCATGGCAAATATTTTAGAAACTGTCGTATTCGCAGAAGGTGAAGATACCGCCGCTGCTGATACTCAAACAACATCAACAACAGAAGTAAACGGACAGCAGGAACAAGGAGCTATGCAGACAGCGCCTGGATGGGTTAGCACTATATCAACTCTTTTACCGTTTGTTCTTATTATTGTGCTTCTGTACTTTATGATGATTAGACCTCAGAGAAAGAGAGAAAAAGAAACAAGAGAAATGATTAACGCAATGAAGGTCGGCGATAAGGTTGTAACTATCGGCGGAATTTGCGGAAAAGTTGTAAAAATCAAAGATGAGTTTATATTTATTGAAACAGGTAATATAGGAACTCAGGACGAAAAATCTATTATAAAGATGGAAAGAGACGCTGTAAAAGCTGTTGAAACGACAAAAAAATAATAGAACATGTATAAAAAAATTGCCTCTCTAATATATTTATAGTAAATATGTTAGGGAGGTTATTTTATGGACATTAATTTTAAATGCGTGGCAAAGTGCGCTGTGTTTTCTGTGATAGTAACTTTTGTTATGATAATGATACTTTCGTGTCTTTCTTATTTCACCCAAATTTCTGAAAATGTAATCACAACAGGAGTATACATATCAATAGTTGCCGGCGTAGTTTTGGGGACTTTTGCCGTTTCAAAGGCGGCAGCGAAAAAAGCTTTAATTCATGCAATGATAGTTTGCGCGCTTTTTGCGGCGTGTATTGTTCTTATATCTGTACTTCTTAATGGCTCGATAAGCTTTAATACGCGATTTTTTATAGTTATTGCCGGCATTTTTGCTTCGGGATTTCTCGGATGTATTATAGGAAAATAGAATATTGGAAATTTTCAGAAAAATTTGTTAAAACCCCTTTTCTTTTATTTAAAAGTATGCTATAATAGATATAATTAATATAATCAAAAGGAGGGTTTTGTAATGAAACATGTACAGACACTTAATAAAGCCAATTTAAAGGATACCGCAAAGCATGGCGGATGCGGAGAATGTCAGACTTCATGTCAGTCAGCCTGCAAGACATCATGCACTGTTGCAAATCAAAAGTGCGAGAGCGCAAACTAATAGTTTTGCCGAATAAATGAAGATAAGAAGTCAATCATCGGCTATATAGTCGATGATTTTCTGCACATATGAGCAAAATAAGAAAATGGAGAGAAAAACAGTGATACACAAATATAAACAACTTGGAATGAATATAGTTATGGATGTATATTCGGGAGCGGTCCACGTAGTGGATGATGTCATGTATGATATGCTTGATTACATATTGGAACCTTTTATTGCAGAACATGCGTGTCCTGACTATTTGAAAGAAAGTTTGAAAGATAAATATTCTGATGAGGATATTGAGGAAAGTTATAACGAAATATGCGCTATTGTTAGAGGCGGACAACTATTCTCTGAAGACTGCTATGATGAGATTGCCAAAAACTGGAACAAAAAATCAGTTGTGAAGGCTCTTTGTCTGCATGTGGCGCATGACTGTAATCTAAGATGTAAATACTGCTTCGCCGACACAGGTGAATTTCACGGTGGAAGAAGTCTTATGAGCGTGGAAATAGGCAAAAAAGCGATTGATTTTGTTATAAATAACAGTGGCAGCAGACATAATATTGAGATTGATTATTTCGGCGGAGAACCTCTTATGAATTTTGAGGTTGTAAAGGAAATAACGGAATATGCGAAAGAACAGGGAAAGCTGCACGATAAAAACTTCCGTTTTACAATCACCACAAACGGTATATTGCTTAATGATGAGATAAAACAATATATTAACGATAATATGTCAAATGTAGTGTTAAGTATTGACGGAACAAAAGAAACAAATGACAGAATGAGATGCCGCATAGACGGAAGCGGATCATATGATACAATTCTTCCAAAATTCCGGGATTTAGCGGAAAGCAGAAATCAGGATAATTATTATGTCAGAGGTACTTTCACGGCTCACAATGTTGACTTTGCCAAAGATGTAATTCATCTTGCCAATCTTGGATTCAAGCAAACAAGCGTCGAACCGGTCGTTGCTCCGGAAACAGAAGATTACGCGCTTACTGATAAGCATATTGAAAAAGTTTTTGAGGAATATGACAAGCTTACAGATGAATATGTAAAGAGATATGACGAGGGAAGAGGATTTAATTTCTTCCACTTTATGGTGGATCTTGACCAAGGTCCATGCGCTATCAAACGACTTTCAGGCTGCGGCGCCGGACATGAATATCTTGCGATAACACCAGAGGGAGACATTTATCCTTGTCATCAATTTGTCGGAAATACTGATTTTATAATGGGAAATGTGGAAGAAGGAAAAATTGACGAGGATATAAAACTTAAATTTGAAAAATCAAATGTCTACACAAAAGAAAAGTGCAAAAACTGTTTTGCAAAGTTTTATTGCAGCGGCGGATGCAGTGCTAACGCGTTTAATTTTAACGGAGATATAAATAAACCGTATGAATTAGCATGTGAATTTGAAAAAAAGCGTCTTGAATGCTCAATAGCTATTGAGGCGCATAAAAAATTAAATAATTAAAGGAGGAAACGAATATGATACACAAGGGATTTAAAATGAAGCTTTATGAAGGAATGGCTGAGGAATATGAGAAGAGACATAATGAATTATGGCCTGAGATGAAGGACATGATTCATGAACACGGAGGTAAAAATTATTCTATTTATTTGGATAAGGAGACGTTAGTTCTTTACGGATATATCGAGATTGAAGACGAGGAACTTTGGGCAAAGGGCGCTGATACTGCCATTAACAGGAAATGGTGGGATTTTATGGCTGACATTATGGAAACAAACCCTGACAATAGTCCGGTTTCAACAGACCTTGATCTTCTATTCCATCTGGACTGATAAATTTTGAATATTTTTAAAAATAAGGGAGATAATAACTATTGACCTCACAAAATACATTGAACCGATGTCAATCGGTTTATACCCCCTTATTTGTGAAGAGCAGCTTATAGAGCTGCTCTTTTTTTAGTTATTTTGCAGTAAATCTAAACATATAGAAAAGCTTGAAATATCCGTATCTACAAGCTTTTAATGTTGCGCTTGACAAATAATGCTCCGTTGTATTAAAATATTAAATAGAATTTAGTATATGGAGGGATTATTATGGGACTTACACTAACAGAAAAAATTTTATCAGCACATCTTGTAGAGGGTGAAATGATAAAGGGCTCTGAAATAGGTATCAGAATTGATCAGACTCTTACTCAGGATGCTACGGGTACTATGGCTTATCTGGAATTTGAAGCAATGGGAGTACCGAGAGTCAAAACAGAGCGTTCGGTCGCATATATTGATCATAATACACTTCAAAGCGGATTTGAAAACGCGGATGACCATCGTTTTATTGGCAGCGTTTGTAAAAAACACGGCATATATTTTTCAAGACCGGGTAACGGTATCTGCCATCAGGTGCATCTTGAAAGATTTGGCATACCGGGAAAAACGCTTATCGGTTCGGATAGTCATACTCCTACAGGAGGAGGTATCGGCATGATTGCAATCGGTGCCGGAGGAATGGACGTTGCCGTTGCAATGGGCGGAGGTACATATTATATTACATGCCCAAAAGTAGTAAAAGTAAATCTTGCAGGTAAGTTGCAGCCATGGGTTGCCGCAAAGGACGTTATCCTTGAAGTTTTAAAGAGACTGTCTGTTAAAGGCGGCGTCGGAAAGGTAATTGAATATTGCGGAGAAGGAGTTAAGACTCTTTCTGTTCCCGAAAGAGCGACTATCACAAATATGGGAGCGGAACTTGGCGCTACAACATCCATTTTTCCGTCAGATGAAACAACTCTTGAATTTTTGAAAGCACAGGGAAGAGAACAGGATTATACACCGCTAAGCGCAGATGCTGACGCTGTATATGACGAAGTAGTTGAAATAGACCTTAGCAAACTTGAGCCTCTGGCGGCTTGTCCTCATTCACCTGACAACATTAAATCAATCAAAGAACTTGAGGGAGAGAAGATTGACCAGGTTTGTATCGGTTCATGTACAAACTCTTCTCTTCTTGATATGATGAAGGTTGCTCATATTTTAAAGGGTAAGACAGTACATCCCGATGTTTCACTTGCCATAGCGCCCGGCTCAAAGCAGGTTCTTAATATGCTTGCAAACAACGGTGCGCTTGCCATAATGATTGACGCGGGCGCAAGAATTCTTGAGAGCGCATGCGGACCATGTATAGGAATGGGACAATCACCTAATTCAAAGGGTATTTCATTGAGAACCTTTAACAGAAACTTTGAAGGACGCTCAGGTACAAAAGACGGTCAAATTTATCTTGTATCACCTGAAACAGCCGCAATATCAGCGCTTACAGGAGTGTTTACCGATCCGAGAAAACTTGGCAAAGCGGCAGATATAACCCTTCCTGATAAGTTTACGATAAATGACAACATGATAGTTCCTCCTGTAGCTGCCGAGGATATGGATAGCGTGGAAGTTCTAAGAGGACCTAACATTAAGCCTTTCCCGGTATCACAGCCTCTTGCAGAAATAATTGATGCAAAATGTTCATTAAAGGTTGGAGATAATATTACTACAGACCACATTATGCCCGCGGGAGCAAAGATTCTTCCGCTTCGCTCAAACATTCCGAAGATTTCAGAATACTGTTTTGCTGTATGCGATGAAAAATTCCATGATAGAGCGCTTGAACTGGGCAAGAGTATAATAGTCGGAGGATCAAATTACGGTCAGGGGTCATCAAGAGAACATGCGGCGCTTGCTCCGCTATATTTGGGTGTTAAGGCGGTTATTGTCAAATCATTCGCAAGAATCCACATGGCAAATCTTATTAATGCGGGTATTGTTCCTATGACTTTCGCAAATGAGGCTGATTATGACAGAATTGACCAAATGGATGAATTAAAAATTGAAAACGTAGGAAAGCAGATTGCCGCGGGTAATATTGTCAAAGTGACTAATGTTACAAAAGGCTTTGATTTTGACGTAAAGGTTGATTTGTCAGACAGACAAAAGGAAATGCTTTACGCAGGCGGACTTCTTAATTATACAAAACAAAACGCGTAAAATTATATTAATGAAAAAAGCAAGATACGTCAGACAATCTTGCTTTTTTTGATGATGTGTTTTTTACCGAAAAATACTAATTAAAATATGCTGTACAAACCGGGGATTTTGTGATATAATTATTGACATATAATTAACGAGAGGTCTAAAAATATGAGTGATAACGAGAAAAAAGTGCCAGCCGTTGTAGTAAGGCGTCTTCCCAGATATTACAGATACCTCGGCGAACTTCTTAATCAGGATATTAAGCGTATTTCATCTAATGCGCTGAGTGTAAAAATGAATGTTACAGCGTCTCAGATTCGGCAGGATTTTAATTATTTCGGAGGTTTTGGACAACAGGGTTACGGATATAATGTTGAGTATCTTTACAGTGAAATAGGTGAAATTCTTGGGCTTAATGACGGCGATACAACAGTCATAATAGGCGCCGGAAATCTTGGAAGAGCCCTGGCAAGTCATGACACCTTTGAAAAAAGAGGTTTTAAACTTGTTGGCATATTTGATAATGATCCGAATATTATCGGTACATCTATCAGTGGGATTGATGTCATGTCTATAGATTCTCTCGAAGAATTTCTTTCAGAAAACAGAGTGGATATAGGCATCTTGACAGTTCCTAAGGCGGCTGTTGTTGAAACAGCCGAAAGATTGGTAAAATGCGGAGTGAAGGGACTTATGAATTTCTCATATACAGAACTTAATTTTGATAAAGAGGTTGCGGTTGAGAATGTGCATTTGTCCGATTCTCTTATGACTTTGTCATATAAAATCAAGACAAATAAGAATTAATCGGAGATTGTTATTATGAAAGTTATTGCATTCGTTGGTCCGAGCGGAACGGGTAAAAGTTATAGAAGTGTTATGGTATCGCAAAAATACGGCGCGGACGCTATTATTGATGATGGACTATTGATTTCTCACGGAAAGGTTATAGCAGGTTCTTCGGCAAAAAAAGAGGCAACAAAGATTGCATCTGTTAAACATGCGCTGTTTATGAATCCTAAACAGGTAAAAGATGTAAAAAATGCTTTAGGAAAATATAACATACAATGCCTTATGATTTTAGGAACGTCAGACGGTATGGTAAATAAAATTGCAAAAAATTTAGGTGTCGGAACAATTTCGGAAATTATACGCATAGAGGATGTTGCCACAGATGAAGAGATGCAGATGGCTCTTCGGATGAGAAGAGTTGAAGGTAAGCACGTTATTCCGGTGCCGACTTTTGAAATTAAAAAAGAATTTTCGGGATTCTTTCTTCACCCGTTAAGGCGCTTTCAAAAAAATCTTGATGCTCAGATTCCAACTGCGGAGGCTGATAAATCTATTGTGCGCCCTACATTCAGTTATATGGGTGATTACATAATTTCCGACAATGTGATAAATGAAATTGCTATACATGAAGCAAACAAAATATCTGAGTTGGAGAAAATTCAAAATATAAATCTCAGAAAAACGGGACACGGTGTTCATATTGATATGACTGTGATTTTGCAGTATGGCTGCAATGTTTTTGAAGTATGCAGAAAAATTCAGCTTGCCGTAAGGGATAATGTTGAACAGTATACTTCAGTTAATGCAAGACGTGTAAATATTCTTATAAAAAATCTAAAAAAAGCGGATGAATAATATTTGTCTCTAAAATATCAGGAAGGGAATCCGAATGGACAAGTTTGAATTGGTATCAGAATTTACGCCGCAGGGAGACCAGCCTAAAGCGATAAATACTTTGGTAAACGGAATTAATAACGGGGAAAAATTTCAGACTTTGCTTGGTGTTACAGGAAGCGGAAAAACATTTACTATGGCGAATATCATTGCTCAGGTAAATAAGCCTACGATAGTTTTGGCACATAACAAAACACTTGCGGCTCAGCTTTGCAGTGAGTTTAAAGAGTTTTTTCCGAATAACTGTGTTGAATTTTTTGTGTCATATTATGATTACTATCAGCCGGAAGCGTATATTCCGCAGACAGATACTTTTATTGAGAAAAACGCTATGACAAACGAGGAAATAGACAAATTGCGTCATAGCGCTACTTTTGCTCTTTTGGAAAGAAAAGATGTTATTATTGTCGCAAGCGTGTCATGTATATATGGTTTGGGAGATCCCGAAGACTATAAAAATCTTATGCTTTCACTGCGTGTCGGTATGGAAAAGGACAGGGATGAACTGCTTAAAAAGCTTGTCGCTATGCAGTATGAAAGAAATGATATTAATTTTGTAAGAAATAAATTCAGAGTTCGCGGTGATGTTGTTGAAATTTTCCCTTCAAATAATGGAGAAAACGCTATACGCGTCGAATTTTTTGGCGATGAGATAGAGAGGATATGCGAGGTGAATGTTGTTACCGGTGAAATCGTAGGAGTGAGACAGCATGCTGTGATTTCTCCAGCTTCGCATTATGTAACAACCAATGATAAGATGAGAATGGCATTATCCGCGATTGAGGCTGAGATGCGAGAACAAGTCAGATATTTCAAGGAACGCGATTTATTAATAGAAGCTCAACGTATTGAACAGCGCACGCTTTATGACCTTGAAATGATGCAGGAAATAGGTTTTTGTCAAGGTATCGAAAACTATTCAAGACATATAAGCGGACGCGAAAAGGGGAGTGCCCCGTATACGCTGCTCGACTATTTCCCTGAAGATTATCTGATGATAATAGACGAGTCGCATGTGACTGTTCCTCAGGTTCGGGCAATGTATAATGGAGATAGGGCAAGAAAAGAAACACTTATAAATTATGGTTTTCGTCTGCCGAGCGCGGCTGATAACAGACCTCTTAAGTTTGAGGAATTTGAGCAGCGGCTTTGTCAAGTGATATTTACAAGCGCTACTCCGGCAGACTATGAAAAAGAGCATTCTAATATAATTGCCGAGCAGGTAATACGTCCAACCGGACTTCTTGACCCTGAAATATTTGTAAAGCCAACTAAAAATCAAATTGATGATTTAATAGGGGAGATAAGGAAACGTACAGAAAAAGGCTTTAGAACGCTTGTTACGACTCTTACAAAACGTATGGCTGAGGATTTGACGGATTACCTTACAGGAGTTGGAATTAAAGTTCGATATATGCACTCTGATATAAGCACAATAGAGCGTACGGAAATTATTAAAGATTTGCGCATGGGAGAATTTGATGTGCTTGTCGGAATTAATCTTTTAAGAGAGGGACTTGATATTCCCGAGGTTGCACTTGTGGCTATACTTGACGCGGACAAAGAGGGTTTTTTGCGAAGCGAAATGTCCCTTATACAAACAATCGGGCGCGCCGCGCGTAACAGTGAAGGTCAGGTTATTATGTATGCCGATACTATAACCAGCTCAATGCGCCGAGCTATCGACGAAACTGAACGCCGAAGAAAAATCCAACAGGAATTCAATCAAGCGCATGGTATTGTTCCGAAAACAATAAAGAAGGAAATCCGCGACATAATTGAATCTATGAAGAGTGTAGACAGTGAAGAAAAAGCGGCGGATAAGAATATAATAAATTATGAAAAGCTGATTGCAGAACTCGAAGCAAAAATGATAAAAGCTGCTGATAATCTTGAATTTGAAGAAGCGGCGGTACTTCGAGACAGAATAAGAAAATTAGAAAAAGAAATGAGTGAATAATATGACGTCAGAAATAACAGAAAAAATGGTGAAAATTATTTCTCAAAACATTCTCACGCCTATTATTTATATGCTTGAGAATGATGGGATTATCAGTTTTATATGTTTTTGCGACAGGAATATAACGATGCAGGAAATATACAATGTTGAGCAGATTATAAAAAATGAGACAGGACAAACTGCCGAGATTATTGATATCAGAGAATTTGACGAATCTAACAGGCTTGAAATAGTAAACACTGCAACGCTGATACATTCCGAGCACCCTCTGATTGAGAATATTTTCACACAATTAATGATAGAGGATTACAAAATTGCTATGGAGGAGAGGCAAGGAGTGCTTATAAGACAAAAAGAATTGGGCACATGCTATTTGCAATAAGAGGTATTTAATCATGGAAAAAGACATTATAATAAAAGGCGCGAGAGAACATAATTTAAAAAATATAGATTTAACAATCCCTCGTGAAAAACTTGTTGTTCTTACGGGACTTTCCGGCTCCGGAAAATCATCTCTCGCATTTGACACAATTTACGCTGAAGGACAAAGAAGATATGTGGAATCTTTATCTTCTTACGCGCGAATGTTTCTCGGTCAAATGGATAAACCCGATGTTGACTATATTGAAGGGTTGTCACCGGCGATAAGTATTGACCAAAAAACAACGTCAAAAAATCCGCGTTCAACTGTTGGAACTGTAACAGAAATATATGATTATTTAAGGCTGTTATATGCGAGAATAGGAATCCCGCATTGTCCTAAATGCGGCAAAGAAGTTAAGAAACAAAGTATTGACCAAATTGTCGATTCAATCTTGTCGTTGGAAAATGGCACAAAGATTCAAATTTTAGCACCGGTTGTTCGAGGAAAGAAGGGTGAGCATAAAAAGGTCTTTGAAAATGCTCAAAAGAGCGGATATGTACGCGTAAAGGTCGATGGAGTACAATATGACCTGAGCGAAGAAATAGAGTTAAAGAAAACCCATAAGCATAACATAGAAATAATTATTGACCGACTTGTAATACGGGATAATATCACTCAGAGGCTTACAGATTCTTTGGAAACGGCAATTTCACTTACGGGAGATATAGTTCTTGTTGAAATAATAGACGGCGAAATTATGTCTTTCAGCCAAAACTTTGCATGTGATGACTGTGGTATGAGTTTTCAGGAACTGGCTCCCAGATTGTTTTCGTTCAATAATCCTTATGGCGCTTGTTCTCATTGCGACGGCCTTGGCGCGCTTTCCAAAATTGATCCCAATCTCGTTATTGTTGATGAAAATTTAAGCCTTATTGAAGGGGCAATTTCGGCTACAGGATGGGCAAACGCTAATAAAACAGATTCAATGGCATATATGTATTTCACTGCGCTTGCAAAGCACTATGGATTTGATATTAACACTCCATATAAAGATTTGCCCGATAAAATAAAAGATATAGTTCTTTATGGCACAGGAGAAGAGAAGCTGAAACTTGAATATGAGCGCGGTTACGGAAATGGAACGTATACGGCTCCGTTTGAGGGCATTATAACAAATCTTGAAAGGCGATATAACGCTAATTCCTATGATTATGTTAAAAATGATATTGAACGGTATGTAAATGATGTAGTATGTCCCAAGTGTCACGGAGCGCGTTTGAGTGATGAGGTGCTTGGCGTTACTGTAAACGGACTTAATATATACGAATTTACGCAAATGCCAATACGTAAAGAAATGGAGTTTATAAACGCTCTTAACCTTACCGACCGAGAAATGATGATTGTATCACAGGTTGTTAAGGAGATTAAAGCAAGGTTGCAATTTCTGCTTGATGTCGGACTTGATTATCTTACTCTCTCACGTTCGTCAGGAACGCTGTCGGGAGGAGAGGCGCAGAGAATCCGTCTTGCAACTCAGATTGGTTCAGGACTCATGGGAGTACTGTATATTCTTGATGAGCCCAGTATCGGACTTCATCAAAGGGACAATGACAGGCTTATAGGGACACTAAAACATCTCAGAGACCTTGGAAATACTGTTATAGTGGTTGAACACGATACTGACACTATGTATGCGGCTGATTATATTGTGGATATAGGCCCGGGAGCCGGTGTGCACGGTGGTGAGTTAGTGGGAATAGGAAGTGTGGATGATATTATAAAATCATCTCGTTCCGTAACCGGTAAGTATTTAAGCGGTGAGTTAAAAATAGAAGTACCTTCAAAACGCAGAAAACCTTTTGGGTGGCTGGAGATTAAAGGAGCAAAAGAAAATAATCTGAAAAATATAAACGTAAAAATCCCTACAGGAGTAATGACGTGTGTTACAGGAGTTTCGGGTTCAGGAAAATCATCGCTTATAAACGAAATTCTATATAAGAAGCTGGCGCATGTGTTAAACAGAGCAAGAACGCATGCGGGCGAACACAAAGAGATTAAGGGTGTAGAACAACTTGACAAAATTATAGCGATAGATCAGTCTCCGATTGGACGCACACCGCGTTCAAATCCCGCGACATACACCAACTTGTTTAATGATATACGAGAGGTATTTGCGTCAACAAATGAAGCAAAAATACGCGGATATAAAGCGGGAAGATTCAGCTTTAATGTCAAAGGCGGTCGCTGTGAAGCGTGCAGCGGCGATGGTATTAAAAAAATAGAAATGCACTTTTTGGCGGATATATTTGTGCCTTGTGAAGTGTGTAAAGGCAAAAGGTATAATCGAGAGACTTTAGAGGTAAAATATAAGGGGAAAAATATTTATGAAGTGCTTGAAATGACTGTAGATGAAGCTGTGGACTTTTTTGCCAATATACAGAAAATACGCAGAAAACTTGAAACATTACAGGAAGTCGGACTCGGATATATAAAACTGGGACAAAGTTCAACAACACTTTCAGGAGGAGAAGCGCAGCGCGTGAAACTTGCAACGGAGTTGTCGAGAAGAAGCACCGGTCAGACGATTTATATCCTGGACGAGCCTACAACCGGTCTTCATACTGCCGATGTTCACAAACTTACAGAAGTGCTTGAAAAATTAGTTGAAGGCGGAAACACGGTAGTTGTTATTGAACATAATCTTGATGTAATCAAGACTGCTGACTATATAATAGACATGGGACCTGAGGGCGGCGATAACGGCGGAACGGTTATAGCGTCAGGTACTCCGGAACAGGTTGCAAAGGTTGAAAAATCATATACAGGTCAATATTTGAAAAAAATACTAAAATAACTTCTTGACAAAATAAATAATCAGTGTTAAAATATTTTTAACGTAATGATGAAGACAGTAGCTTTAAGCAAAAGTCATAAGAGAGGGAATATCGTAGGCTGTGAGTATTCCTTGACGGGTTTAAGGTGAATACCACTTCGGAGCAGTATGCTGAACGGTCATTCCAATTAAGCATACCGTATGTCTGCGAAAAAGACTTAACTAAGTGACGGTATTATATGCCGTAATTAGGGTGGAACCGTGCAAATTTTTGCACCCCTAAAGCTTTATGCTTTTGGGGTGCTTTTATTTTATATTAAAGAAAAGGAAGTTATAAAAATGGAAATGAATGAACTGCAAACACTAAGACACTCAGCCTCACACGTTCTTGCGCAGGCTGTAAAGAGATTGTATCCTGATACAAAGCTCGCAATAGGACCTGCGATTGACACAGGCTTTTATTATGATTTTGACACTGAGCATTCCTTCACAAGGGAGGATTTAGACGCGCTTGAAGCGGAAATGAAAAAAATAGCGAAGGAAAATCTTAAAATTGAGCGTTTTGAACTACCGAGAGCAGAGGCTCTTGAACTTATGAAGGACGAGCCATACAAGCAGGAACTTATAAATGACCTTCCCGAAGGCGAGACAATTTCTTTCTATAAGCAAGGTGATTTTGTTGATTTGTGCGCCGGACCTCATGTGAACTATACCAGTAAGGTTAAAGCATATAAGCTTTTGAGCGCGACGGGCGCATACTGGAGAGGTGATGAAAAGAACAAAATGCTTCAGAGAATTTACGGTACCGCATTTACAAACAAAGATGACCTCGCCGCTCATTTAGAACAGCTTGAAGAGGCGAAAAAACGTGACCACAACAAGCTTGGACGTGATCTTGAACTATTTACAACGGTTGATTATATCGGACAAGGCTTACCTATCATGCTTCCAAAGGGTGCGAGAGTAATTCAGACTCTGCAGCGCTGGGTAGAAGACGAAGAGGAAAAGCGAGGCTGGCAGCTCACAAAAACTCCGCTGATGGCGAAAAGTGACCTTTATAAAATATCAGGGCATTGGGATCACTATCAGGACGGTATGTTTGTGCTCGGTGACGAGGAAAAAGACAAGGAAGTATTTGCACTTCGTCCTATGACATGTCCGTTCCAATATCAGACATTCCTCAACAGAGGACGCTCCTACAGAGATTTACCGATGCGATTAAATGAAACATCTACACTTTTCAGAAATGAAGCGTCCGGCGAAATGCACGGACTTATAAGAGTACGTCAGTTTACAATTTCTGAGGGACATCTTATGTGTACTCCTGAACAGCTTGAAGATGAGTTTAAGGGCTGTCTTGAACTGACTAATTATATGCTTGACACGCTTGGATTGAAAGAGGACGTTTATTACCGCTTCTCGCAGTGGGATCCTGATAACAGAGAAAAATATATAGGTACTGAAGAACAATGGAACGAAGCGCAGGGCGTGATGAAAACTATCCTTGACGACCTTGGTATTGAATATTATGTAGGTGTCGGAGAAGCAGCGTTTTACGGACCAAAGCTGGATATCCAGATAAAAAATGTTCATGGCAAGGAAGATACTCTTATTACAATACAGGTTGACCAGATGCTCGCAGAAAAATTCGGTATGGAATATGTGGATAAGGACGGAACAAAGAAAAATCCTTATATCATTCACAGAACATCAATCGGCTGTTACGAGAGAACGCTTGCGCTTCTGATAGAGAAATATGCGGGTGCATTCCCGACATGGCTTGCCCCTGTACAGATAAAACTGCTTCCGATTGCCGACAGACATCTTGACTATGTGTACGATGTGAAGAAGCGTTTGGAGGAAAGCGGAATTATTCGCATTGAGATTGACGACAGAAGCGAGAAGCTTGGATATAAGCTTCGTGAAGCACAGCTTGAAAAAATTCCGTATATGCTTGTAATAGGCGATAAGGATATTGAAAACAATACTGTTTCGGTGCGTTCAAGAAAAGAAGGTGACAAGGGCGCAATGGCTCTTGACGACTTTATTTCGGTTATAAAAGAAGAAATAGATACAAAGAAAAGATAAGTAACAAAAATTTACTCCCCGACATAATATACAGTGTCGGGGAGGGGTTTTTATGAGACTTGGTTTATCGCGTTCAAGAAGACGCAAAGGGAAGGGAATAGTTGCTTTTCTTGTTTTGACGTGTTCTGTAATATTGGTGTGTGTGATTATCGGTAAGCTTCAGCCGGCATTTTTTGAGTATGCCGGGGTATATTCAAATAATATTGCAAATTCCGTTGTCAACGATTCGATTAATGAAGTATTCTCAAAAGAGGAATATCAAAGTTTGGCTAAAATAATAGAGAATTCTGGCAACAATATAAAAGCAATAGAAACAGACACCGTTAAAATTAATAAACTTAAGGCTGACATAACTCAGTCTATACAAAATAATATAGAAGCCCGACAATCTGACACTGTGTATGTGCCTCTCGGAAGCGCTACAAACTTTTATTTTCTGGCGGGACTGGGACCTAAAATACCGATAAGAATATATCCTGTCAGCATTGTAAACACAGATTTTAACGAAGCATTTGAATCAGTCGGAATAAATCAGGTTAAGCATAAATTATACCTTGATGTTTCTATTCAAATGTCATTTGTCGGAATTGCGTATTCAAAAGCCGATACAGTTAAAACATCAACTCTTCTTACAGAGACTATAATCGTAGGAGATACTCCGGATTATTACGGCAGCGGTAATATAACCGCGGCTGTTGAATAGAAAGGATTTTTATTGATGAACGATATAGAAAAAAGAATTGAAGACCTTATAAAAGAAATAAATTACCACAACCATAAATACTATGTTGAAGATTCTCCTGAAATTTCAGATTTCGATTTCGATTCTATGCTTAAAGAACTTGAATCGCTTGAAGAACAGTATCCACAGTACAAGAAAAATAATTCTCCGACAGTTCGTGTAGGCGGCGAAGCGGTAAAGGGGTTTAATGAGGTTCGTCATGATGTGCCTATGCTCAGTCAGCAAAAAGCTTTTTCGAAAGAAGAAATACTTGATTTTGACAGACGTGTAAAAGCGGTTGTTCCAAATGCAAAGTACGTTGTAGAACAGAAGATAGATGGTCTTTCGGTTTCTCTTGAATATGAAAACGGAGAATTTGTCCGAGGCTCCACTCGAGGCGATGGCATAACCGGTGAAGATGTTACCCAAAACTTAAAAACTATTAAATCAATACCGCTTGTGTTAAAAGATACAATACCTTATTTAGAAGTTAGAGGAGAAGTGTTTCTTTCACGCGATAATTTTGAGAAAATCAACAGTATTCTTGAGGCGACAGACCAAGCGTTATTTGCGAATCCCCGGAATGCCGCGGCAGGTTCTTTGCGACAGCTTGACCCTAAAATAGCAGCGAAGAGAAATCTTGATATTTTTGTCTTCAACATTCAGCAAATTCAGGGTAAAGAGATACACTCGCACACGGAAGGTCTTGAATTTTTAAAAGAACAAGGTTTTAAAACAATTCTTGATGAAAAAGCGTACGATACGATTGAACAGGCATACAGCAGAGTTATAGAAATAGGAGAAGAGCGCGGTAATTTGTATTTTGACATAGACGGCGCGGTTATAAAAGTAAATGACATTGCATCAAGAGAACTATTAGGCAATACATCTAAATTTCCGAGATGGTCAATCGCCTATAAATATCCCGCTGAAAAACAGACAACAGTCATTCGTGATATAAAGGTTCAGGTGGGCAGAACCGGGGTTATAACACCGCTCGCAATACTTGATACTGTTCATATTGCGGGTTCTAACGTATCGCGCGCTACACTTCATAATCTTGATTATATACGTGAAAAGGATATACGCATTGGTGATACGGTTGTTATTCAGAAAGCAGGAGATATTATTCCCGCTGTTGTTGAGGTTATAAAGGACAAGCGCAGCGGAGATGAAAAAGAATTTGAAATGCCCTCGCATTGTCTTGAATGTGGAGCGGAAATAGTTCGGGAAGAGGGTGAAGCCGCTTATAGGTGCACCGGACTGAATTGTCCCGCGCAGCGCATGAGAAATATTATACACTTCGTTTCAAGAACAGCTATGGATATAGAAGGGTTAGGACCGTCTATCATAGAACAAATGCTCGACAGAGGATTTATAGAAACAGCGGCAGATTTATATTATGTAAAGGCCGAGGATATTGCCGATATGGATAAAATGGGCGAAAAATCAGCGCAAAATCTGATTAACGCTATAGAAAAATCCAAAACCAACCCGCTCTACAGACTTATAAATGCTTTTGGAATAAGATTGATAGGTGAAAAAGCGGCAAAAACTCTTGCGGCGCAATATAAAACACTGGATAATCTGCGTAATGCTACAGCAGATGAACTGACGCAAATAGATGATATAGGCGCAAAAATGGCAGAATCCGTTGTGAAGTTTTTCAATGAAACGCAGACTATTGAATTTATCAAAAAACTTGAGAATGCGGGCGTTAATTGTATTGATGAAAGCGAAAACGACATTGTTGATAAACGGTTTGAAGGACTTACGTTTGTTTTGACGGGTACGCTGGAAAAATATAAAAGAAACGAAGCCGGAGCCATTATTGAGAATTATGGCGGAAAAACCTCGTCAAGCGTTTCGAAAAAAACAAGCTACGTTCTTGCAGGCACAGAAGCGGGAAGTAAGCTTGATAAAGCCAATTCACTCGGTGTCAAGGTAATATCAGAACAGGATTTTGAGGAGATGATAAAATGATTGAAAAATTAGCCTTTGAATTAAAGGATGAACTTATCTCAATCCGCCGAAAACTCCATACAATTCCTGAAACATCCTTTGAAGAAATGAAAACGGCGGAATTTATCCGAAAAAAACTTGATGAATACCATATTATATATACCACAGCCGCAAACACAGGCACTGTTGTTACTATAAACGGCAAAAACAGTAATAGAACTGTTCTTTTGCGTGCGGATATAGATGGACTTCCAATAAAAGATGAAAGTGATTTTGAGCCAAAATCTGAACGCGATGGATATATGCATGCTTGTGGACATGATATTCACACCGCATGTCTGCTTGGAGCGGCAAAAATATTAAACACAATTAAGGATAATATAAACGGAAACGTTAAACTGGTGTTTCAGCCGGCTGAAGAAGGGGACGGGGGAGCGCTTCCGATGATAAATGAGGGAATTATGGAAAATCCTCGAGTAGACGGAGCGTTTGCTCTGCATGTTGAACCGCTTGAACCTACGGGAAATATACAAATAAAAGATGGTCCGATTATGGCTTCGCCTGACGATTTTGAAATAATTGTTCATGGCATAGGAGGTCACGGCGCTTATCCTGAAAAATGCGTCAATCCGTTATCTGTTTGCGCGGAAATTCTAAGAAAATATCATGAATTACCGCAAAAGTACAATCTTCCGTGCGTTGTCACCATATGCTCAATAAACGGCGGCAGCTGCCGAAACGCAATACCTGATACCGCGGTTATGACAGGAACGGCGCGTTCTATTGATCCGAAAACGCGAAAAAAGCTTATAGACTTACTGCGTGATACAGCAAATGATACAGCAAAACGCTTTGGAGCTGAACTTGATTTTAACTTTAATATTCTGTTTCCGCCTGTTATAAATGATAAAAAACTAAATGAAATAGTTACAAAAAGCGCAAAAAAATTAAGCTGCATAAATAATGTGACAATTCTTGATATGCCGTCTATGGCAGGTGATGATTTTGCATACTTTGGAGAGCAAGTACCTGCGTCTTATTTTAAATTAGGTGTTGGGAATGTCGATATCGGAGCAACGTATCCCATTCACAGCCCGAAATTTAAAGCTGATGAGAACGCCTTACCGATTGGAAGCGCAATACTTGCACAGGTAGCGGTTGATTTTTTAGATACTTTAGAGGGGGTAAGTTTACCATAATAATATTATGTAAACCAACTCGTTATTTTTGAGGAGATTTTACATATCATGGAAAGAATAGTGATTGCAGATTGCAGATCAGATGATAAAACCATATATAGTCTTGAAAAGATTGGATTAACGGTTATACCAACAAAATTACTGGCTAATCTGTATGATGGCATTGCTTCTCATGCAGATATGCAGATACATTATTTAGGCAATAACCGTTTTATTTGCGCGCCTGAAGCTTATTTGCATTATAAAAAATGGCTGCCTGTTGAATTTGATATTATAAAAGGCTCTGCGGCGCTTGACAGTACGTATCCGCAGGACATTGCTTATAATACCGCATCATTTGGTAATTTTGTGATTTGTAATACCGGTTCTACGGCGATAGAAATTCTCACGGAATACCAATCTATGTCACAGACAATTCTGAACGTAAACCAAGGGTATAGTAAATGCAATATTTGTATTGTAAACAATAACTCAATAATAACTTCTGATGAAGGAATTGCGAGGACGGCATTAAAGGAAAATATAAATACACTGAAAATAAACGCAGGATATATAAAGCTACGTAATATGAATTACGGATTTATAGGCGGAGCGACAGGGCTCATAGAAAAAAATATTCTCGCAGTCAACGGAAGTATAAATACTCATCCTGATGGAGATGTAATAAAAGAGTTTTGCAAAAAGCAAGATGTAGAGTTATATGAACTTAAGGAAGGTATATTAGAAGATATTGGTTCAATTATATCAAATTTACAGGTCTAAGTATAATAAAGAGCGATTTATCGTACTTGGATTTATATTTGTAAATCTATCCCCTTTAGATGGCTTATCTATGCGATTCCCTGATTTGGTACATTTACACAGTGGCAGTGACTTGACCACTTATGAAATAAAAACTGTTTTTAGACAATTCTGTGAAGCAGTTCTTTTTATAGTTTTCTACGTCTTTTTTTCAATCATTTTAATGGATATCTGCTTGTCCTCATATTCAATGTGCATATATGTTTCTATAGTGGTTTTGATATTGGCATGTCCTACTGTATGGTTTAAAAAAGAACAGTATCACATAAATATACTTTGTGATACTGTTCTAATAAAAAAGCTATTGGATATAGGGTTTGTGCTACGACATTATTGTAGCGTCTATTTAATATATGGACCCACTTACTGTGTCAGTTTTATAAGCTTTGTCACAGCCGCGCATTTTGGTGTCATGCTTTCAAGACTATCCCAAAGCATAACCTTTACCTTTGCGGCTCCTTCCGTACTGAAGTTCTGCGAATCTACAGACTTTTCTTTCATATTTTCAGACAATTCCACATGAACCTTTTCAAGGCTTATCAGCTTATCGCCTGAATCATATGCCGCAAATATCACGTCATATTCACCTGATTCGGGCGAACCTATCAGCGCGTTACCGTCCTCTGTATATTCTACAAAATAAGCAATAGGAATTCTCTCAAACTGCGCTACATAAGTAGTTATTTCTGTAACCTCTGAAAGTTCCTTATCCCAACCGATAAATCTGTATGAATATTTATTATCTGATTCTCTCGTCGGCTCACTGCCGTTATACTGAGGAATCGTTCCGACTTCCACATCACCACTCCAAAGCTCGGTATTGTTATAATTCACAAAGGTTATTTTAAATGCAGGCGGCGCTTCCTGCGTCCATTTAGCCCAGAATGCTTTATCGCCAAAATCATCTGCTGTTACAGCATTAACAGGTTCGCCGCTGTAATTCTCATTGTCATACCAGCCTACAAAATAGAAATCATCTTTATACGGTGTAGGAAGTGCCACGCCAGTACCGCATATATATTGCATATACTCTTCCTCATTATCAAGTATTCCCTCGTCAAGATTCAGCATTAAGCTGTAAACCCTTGGAGAAGCTTCGAACTGTGCCGTATATGTCGTATCACCTGTAACTGTTGTGATTGCAGGACTCCATCCGGTAAACGTATAAGAATACTTATCGTCCGCATCCTTCTCCGGTATTGAGCCTGTATATTCAGGACGCTTTCCGAATTCTACACTGCCCTTCTGCAATAATCTGTCATTATAATTTACAAATCTTATTACATACTCATTTGTCTTCCATTTTGCCCAATATGCCTTGTTACCCATGTCTTTTGCGCTGATTTCTGTTACTGCTGTACCTGTAAATTCTGCATTATCAAACCAGCCCTCAAATGTGTAATTATCTCTTGACGGAACAGGCAGTGCCGCGCCTTCTCCATAGGTATATTCAGTCAAATTCTCAGCAAGTGTACCACCGTTTGCATTAAGTGTTACAGAATATCCATTTTCAGCCCATTTTGCCCAATATTCCTTGTCGCCAAAATCTTGTGCTGTAATTTCCGTAACCATAGCCCCTTCACATTCAGCATTGTCAAACCAGCCTGCGAAATTGTAGCCGCTCTTTTCAGGAACAGGAAGTACAGCTCCTTCTCCATATGTATATTTGTTCAGTGTCTCTGAAACTGTACCGCCGTTTACATTCAGGTTTACAGAATATTCAGCCACAGTCCATTTAGCCCAGAATGTCTTGTCTTCTGTTTCATTTGCGCCGATTTCAGTTATTGATGTACCCGTAAGTTCAGCATTGTCAAACCAGCCCGCGAAATTATAGCCATCCTTATGCGGTTCGGGAAGTTTCAAAGGAGTACCTGTATTATATATCGTATACTGCCACTCGTCATCAATCTTTCCGCCGTCCTTGTTGTATACTACTCTCAGCGCTACGACAGCTTTCATAGGATAACCTTTAGTTTCACCTACAAGACTTCCACTTTCATCCCTTATATATTCTGCCTTATATCCGTTTACGCGAATATCTACAGGCGGGCCATATTGTGTATATACGATTTTCATATCATTAGTAATTTCGCCGCCTGTAATAATCGACAGATGTTTATTATCATAACTCATACCTGTCAGCTTAACGGGCACAAACGTCTGTAAATAAATATCCTGAATAGTATCAACATTACCAACTGTGAGCTGACGACTACCGTTTATATAAATCGCGTCTCCATTTTCAGCACTGTTGCCGATAAACTTATCACTTGATGTTGTAACATTATTTCCCGACCATACAGCTCCGCCATTTACCGCTGTATTGTCGGTAAATGTATTACTGGTTAAAGAAATTGCCTCTTTGTTAATCCATACAGCTCCGCCATTTCTTCCGGCTGTATTATTTTCAAAAGTACATCCTGAAACTTTTGCTAAATTACCACAGAATAACGCTCCGCCATCCTGTGCGGCTCTGTTATTTCTGAATACGCCGTTTGTCAGCGTAAGGTTAACAGCGTCACCGCCCTGATTGAAAAATACCACGCCGCCGTTACCGGCTGAATAGTTATTTTCAAATGTTCCGCCACTTATTATAAGTGTTTTTTTACCCATCCAGAATACTCCGCCTTCAGTGCCGCCTTTATTGTTACTAAATATACCGTTCTGAACATTAACACTGGTATTATTATCCGCACAAATCGCAGAGGTTCTTGACTTCTCCAGACCATTATTTCCTGTAATTTCACCGTCATAAATAGTTATTACAGATGAATTGTTACCTCGTATATACATTGCCGAACCGAACACCGTTGACGCATTATTACGAATAACACCTCCATTCATAGTAATAGTAGAGTCAATGCCCCATATTGCTCCGCCTGTCAGGTTATCATCAAGGATTTGTTCTGCATTATTTCCAACAGTTCCTGTATTATAGTTATTCTGCATAATCGCGCCGTCTGAAAGTATAAGCTCAGTCCCCGCGTATGACAGTATAAACGGAGCTGTAGCCGTCAAACCACTGTTAGTTAATCCGCGCTTAACAACAGGGTCCTCTTCTCCTGTCCATACCGCGCCGCCGTCAAAGATAATATTTTTTAATGTAATTACAGATTGATCGGTCATAAGAATAAATGATTTTTTATACTCATTTCCGCGGCTCAGTGTATGTCCCTGACCGTCTATTGTAAATTTCTTTCCTGACACTGTTATCTTATCATTAACTTCAATATCCTTGCATACGCGTATCGTTGAATTTTCAGGTGCATTATCTATTGCTTTTTTTAGAGAATCATAGCCATTTGTGCCGTTAATAGCCTCATAATCTCCAATCATTATATGTGCGGCATCTGAATATGTACTTTCACTTACCTTATTATTTTTATCTTTAACATATACCGCAGCATAATAATATCCATCCTGTTCAGGTATATATTCAGCTTTTGTCGCGCCGGTAATCGCAGTACCGTTCTTTTCCTCTGTTTCACTTCTGTACCACTGATATGATAATGAATTATTATTTTCCGATGACGCTATAACCTTTATTGGATTTATTTCATCTCCAACTGCAGATGTATTACCTACCGGTGATTTTTCTATTGTCACTTTCGGGACGCTGACA
>CAJUEZ010000027.1 GCA_910585485.1 uncultured Clostridia bacterium | reverse complement strand
TAAAAACTTCATAGCAAGGAATGCATTGCTTAAAGAGGCGCATACCGATATGCTTACTTCGTTGTTAAATAGAAACGGCTGCGAATATTACTGCCGTGAATATATGATGAAGATGGACAAAGTTAATTACACAGTAATGATGCTGGATTTGGATAATTTCAAAGCAGTTAATGATACCTACGGGCACGATAAAGGCGATTATGTTCTGAAAACTTTTGCCGCCGCGCTGAAAAAACGGTTTAAGGACCGTGATGTGATAAGCCGTATAGGCGGAGACGAATTCTTTTTGCTCATAAAAAATGTTTCAGACAAAAACGAGGTTGTGGAAAAGGCAAGGTCGATAATAGGCATTGCCAACGACATAGGCAGGCAGGTAGGAATACCTCTCGGAAGCAGTATAGGAGCAGTAATATTCCGAGGCAGAAAGCTCAATTTTGAACAGCTTTATAAAATATCTGACGGTTTTTTATACACAGCGAAAAGCAAAGGGAAAAACACATATTCAATTTCCGAATATGTATAATGACGTCATATTATAAACGATAAAATAAACACAATTTTATATAGCGGAGGTAAAAAGCCATGGTTGAAGAAATAAGAAAAAGAATTTTATCATTATTTATAGCAAGTACAATGATACTGTCGTTTGTGCCGTCATGCACGCTTACGTCAAGCGCGGAGGCACAACCGCTTCGCTTGATACGCTGAATAAGTATTTCGGTATTCGGCAAATGCCGATTATCACATCTACCTATTGGAATATGGTACACGGCAATACACCCGATGAAGTCAGACAGGACAGCGAAGGTATGCAGACTATGAGAAATCTCGGACGCAATATGGCGTGGTTTCTAAAATGTGTTGAAGCAGGCAAAAATCAAGGCATTAACGCGCCAAAAGCTGAAACAGCGGCTTGGACTAATTTTATAAGATAAAAAATGAAACAGGAGGATTTTTATTATGACATCAAAATATGAAGGCTACAGCTTTAAGCTGAATGAGAATGTAACCAGAACAAAGGTTAAGTTTCATAATCGTTACGGAATTGAGCTTGCAGGGGATTTATATGTTCCGAAAAACGCGGAGGGGAAATTATCCGCAATCGCAGTCGCAGGACCGTTCGGCGCGGTTAAGGAGCAGGCGGAGGCTTGTATGCCGACGAAATGGCTTCAAGAGGTTTTATCGCTCTCGCATTTGACCCGTCGTTTATAGGAGAGAGCGGCGGCAATGTAAGAAATGTTGCGTCGCCTGACATTAACACAGAGGATTTTTCGGCGGCAGTGGATTTTCTTTCTGTTCAGGATAATGTAGACGCTGAAAAAATAGGCATAATCGGTATATGCGGTTTCGGAGGTATGGCTCTTAACGCCGCCGCTATGGATACAAGAATTAAGGCGACAGTTGCGTCCACAATGTACGATATGACCCGTGTAAATGCAAAGGGCTACTTTGACGAATCGGACAGCTCCGACGCCCGATATGAAATGAAAAAGGCGTTAAACGCACAGCGTACAGAGGATTATAAAAACGGAACATATCAAAGAGCAGGAGGTGTGGCCCATACGCTTCCGGAGGACGCGCCGTTTTTTGTAAAGGACTATTACGATTACTACAAAACCGAAAGAGGTTATACGGAGCGTTCGTTAAATTCAAATGACGGCTGGAACACAACCTCCTCACTCTCGTTTATAAATATGCCTATTTTGCAGTACAGCGATGAAATACGAAGCGCAGTTTTAATAATGCACGGCGAAAAGGCGCACTCCTGCTATTTCAGCCGAGACGCGTTCGCAAAGCTTAAAGGGGATAATAAAGAGCTTTTAATCTTGCCTGATACCGTTCATACGGATTTGTATGACAGGAAGGATAAAATCCCGTTTGACAAATTAGAAACATTTTTTAATGAGAATTTAAAGTGAAAAGTTTGTGCTGATGTGGATATTTAAATATTGATTTTGAGGAGTATTAGTATAGCTTGAACTGCGCCCAAAAGTGGACAAAACACATAAAACAGATATATGCGCAAGTCCGATAAAAATGGACATAAGCTGTTTTTTGTACTGTCTGCACATTTTGGGGCAGTCTAACGCTATGCCGCGGCGATAAAAGATAATTATTATCGCGCCTCTACAATCTGCAAATTTTTGATTGATTTTTCCAACTCCAAGGATTTTTCAACTACCTCTTCATCGGATAAATTAAAGTTTTTTGAAATCAGAAGTCTGTCAAGTTCTTTCCGTGTCTGATTTATATTAGTCATATGTATCGCTCCCTTTCAATTTTTCAATTTTTGACAATTTATTACGGTTTTTTATAAAAACCACTTTTTATTGTATTTATTTTACAATAAAAGGCAAAAAATGTCAATATATTGTGGTCGAAAAAAGGGAACTTTCGTAAGACAAGAAAGTACAATATTCGACAAAATTTATCGTTCTTCGACGTTCTTATTCTTTTTTACCTGTAAATAGACAAAAGCCGACGCTGATGCGATTATCAGCAAAGCTGCCACAAGCTGAGAAATACCAAGCACATTTGGAATCACGTATAAAATATATGTGGGATTTCTCATGCCTTCAAGAAACAATCTGCCGAGGGAATACCAAAATATATAAAAGCAAAATACCTGTCCGTCTTTTTTCTTTTTGTCGCGGAAAAGAAGCAATATAATAAGTCCCAGTATATTCCATAATGATTCATAAAGAAACAGGGGATGGACAGGCGCGGCGCTGTTTATCGACATTCCGAAAAGTCCGGCGGTTTCACCTCCGTACACTTCAGCGTTTACGAAGTTGCCAAAACGTCCCACGGCTTGCCCGATAAGCAGACCCGGAGCGCACACATCAAATACTTTTGGGGCGGAGAGTTTTTTTATTCGGCAGTATATGAACGCGGAAATAGCCGCGCCGATTATGCCGCCGTAAATTGCGAGTCCGCCGTTCCAGATTTCAAAAACTTCGCCTATTGAATTAAACTCGTCAAGCGCAAACAGGACATAATATATTCTTGCTCCGATGATTCCGAAAACTAATCCAAAAAGCGCTATATCCCATATATTGTCTTGCTCAACTCCTCGCTTTTTGCATGTTTTATATACAAAAAGAAGTCCGAGAAGAAATCCTGTAAGAATGATTAAAGCATACCAGTACACGGGTTTATTCAGAATGTTAAAAGCAACAGGGTTTATTTTTAGATTTATATGCAGTTTTGGGAAAGAAATGATATTCATTTTTATACCTCCTTCATAGAAAGTGAGATTCTTTTTTTTGCCGCGTCCACTTCGAGAATCTTGACATTTACAATATCGCCGACTGAAAGCGCCTCTGACGGGTGTTTTATATATCTGTCGCATATTTGAGAGATGTGAACAAGTCCGTCCTGATGAACACCTATATCGACAAACGCGCCAAAGTCGATGACATTTCTTACAGTTCCGGTAAGTATCATTCCCGGACGTAAATCCTCCATTGAAAGAATGTCACTTCTGAGAATCGGCGCGGGAAGTTCTTCACGAGGGTCGCGTCCTCGTTTTATTATGCTGTCGGCAATATCCGAAAGCGTTATTTCGCCTATACCAAGCCGATCAGCCAGTTCTTTTGAGTTTAATTTGGAAAGTTTTTGCTTTAAATCACTAACGGCGCCGGTTTTTATGTCCTCTTCGCAGTATCCGAGAAAATCAAGCAACTCCCCGACGGCTTTATAGCTTTCGGGGTGGACAGAGGTATTATCAAGGATATTGTCTCCGTCTGTGATGCGAAGGAATCCCGCGCACTGCTCAAAAGCTTTTGCGCCGAGTTTTGGCACTTTCAGAAGTTCCTTTCTGTTGGAAAACTTGCCGTTCTCTTCTCGATACGTAATAATATTTTTGGAAACAGTCTTGTTGATTCCTGATACATATGAAAGAAGTGATGGGGAAGCGGTGTTCAAATCAACCCCGACGCTGTTCACGCATGACTCGACAACTCCGCCGAGCGCTTCTCCAAGATTTTTTTGATTCATATCATGCTGATACTGTCCTACCCCTATTGATTTTGGGTCTATTTTAACCAGTTCCGCAAGCGGGTCCTGAACGCGCCGGGCGATTGATACAGCGCTCCTTAACGCGACATCGTACTGAGGAAATTCCTCGGTGGCAAGTTTTGATGCGCTGTAAACAGATGCTCCCGCCTCGTTTGTCATGATGTAAAACACTTCCCGGTCTATTTCTTTTAAAAGTTCCGAAATAAATATCTCGCTTTCCTTTGAAGCGGTACCGTTACCTATAGAAATAAGCTGAACGTTATTTTTTAATATCATATCGGTAAGGATTTTTTTTGCCTTCTGTTTGTCGTGAATATCAAGCGTGCAGTACACTACATTTGTGTCAAGTACTTTTCCTGTCTCGTCAACAACGGCGACTTTGCAGCCGGTTCTGTAGCCGGGGTCAAATCCCATAACAACCTTGCCCTTAATTGGAGGCTGAAGCAGGAGCCCGGAGAGATTTTGGTTAAATACTTTTATTGAAGCCTCCTCGGCTTTTTCTGTAAGTGTATTGCGTATTTCAGTAGCTATTGACGGCGCGATAAGCCTTTTATAGCTGTCTTGGGCGGCAAGCTTTACATATTTTGTAGATGGCGCGGCATGCTTTGGTGTGAGATGAAATATAAGACGTTCTATTACTTTCTCTTCATCAATATCTATTTTTACAGATAGAAAATCTTCCTTTTCGCCACGGTTTATTGCGAGCAAACGATGATTTGCTATCTTTTTAACAGGCTCGGAAAAGTCATAGTAAAGTCTGTACACACTGTCTTTGTCTGTGTTTGCCTTGGAAATTAGGATACCTTCATTCATTGTCAGAGCGCGTATTTCTTTGCGGTATTGCGCGTTATCGCTGATTTGTTCGGCGATTATGTCCATAGCGCCTGCTATTGCGTCCTCGGCGCAGGCAACTTCTTTTTCGGCGCTTATAAAATCAAGCGCGATGCTTTCGATATTGCAGCCTGCGTCTTGCTTCAGTATAATTTCAGCAAGAGGCTCAAGTCCTTTTTCTTTTGCTATCGTGGCGCGGGTACGCCGTTTGGGTCTGAAGGGACGGTATATATCCTCTATCTCAGAAAGCGTCTGCGCGTTTTTTATCGCATTTGAGATTTCTTCGTTAAGAAGTCCCTGTTCGTCGATAAGATGCGAAACTTCTTCTTTTTTATCCTCGAGCTTTCTTAAATAGTTTAGCCTGTCGTAGAAATCACGCAGCACCTCGTCACTCAGCGAGCCTGTCGCTTCCTTTCTGTAACGGGCAATAAACGGGATTGTATTGCCGTCATCAATAAGATGTATCGTGTTTTCCGTCTGAGAAAGACGAATGTTGAACTCGCTTGTAAGCTGAGAAATAATTTTACTGTCAGTAGTCCCCATATGTAATATCCTCCAAATTATATAAAAATTATGAAATTAATTTGCAACATTAAAGAAAAGAAATTTTAATATTTCTATTCACAAAATGAAATATTTGTGATATAATAGTAATAACCACAATATATAGTATACTGTTATGTAATCATGTAACAATATCTATACAGGTTTAAAAAGGTAATCGTACTAATTATAACCTATTTAGCCTTATTTTACAAGCAAAATAGGTAAATAAGCAAAAAAGACGGTGTTCAGCAAAAAAAAGCTATTGCATTTTTAACTGATTTAGGGTAAAATGGTAACATAGGGAGTGAATGGGAGAGTTTTGGAGGAAAAGTAAACGATTTTCTCCGAACTTGATTTTACACTCTGCAAATTATCCAAAGATTTATGTTAAAAGGCAGGTGATATATATGGTAAATTTTGTTGACGAGTATCCGCGCCAGCTTGATGAGCGCGGCAGAATTATTCTTCCGGCGAAAGTTCGGGAGAATATGTCAGATACCGTGTATGTCACCCGTTCCATGTCGGACAAATGTCTGTACATATATACGCAGGAAGAATGGGATAAGATTTCTGAAAAGATAAATCAGCTTCCCACTGCCACAGATAGAAATGCGGCGGCTTTTGCGCGCTTGTTCTTTGGCAAGGCAGCTTCGGCAACTATAGATAAGCAGGGAAGAGTGCCGATTTCAAAACGTCTTATGGAATATGCGTCGCTTTGTAAAGATGTTGTGCTTGTGGGAGCGAATAATCGGTTGGAAATATGGGACAGCGAGGAATGGGAGAGATACCAGCGCGACCTTTCTGATGATATTATGATAGACGGAATATTAAAGTACGGACTTAATATATAAGAAGGGTATGGGGAAAAGCGATGGAATTTAAGCATGTCTCAGTGCTGTTTGAGGAAAGCATAGAAGCCTTGAAGATAAAAGATGACGGAATATATGTCGATGGCACGCTCGGAGGAGGAGGACATTCTCACGGGATTTTGTCTAAGAACAGCTTGTGTAAGCTTATCGGCATTGACCGAGATAAAGAGGCTATAGCCGCAGCATCTGCAAGACTAAGTGCTTTTTCGGACAGAGTCACCATAGTGCGGAATAATTTTTCGCAAATAAAGAACATACTGTCAGAACTTGGAATCAACAAAATAGACGGGGCAGTGCTTGATTTGGGAGTGAGTTCATATCAACTCGATAATGCTTCGAGAGGATTCAGCTACATGAATGACGCTAATCTTGATATGAGAATGAATACTGATTCGGAGAAAACCGCGTATGATGTGGTAAATTCATATTCATGCGAGGAACTTACGCGTATTTTTTACGAATACGGTGAGGAAAATTGGTCAAAGCGCATTGCGGAATTTATAGTTGACAAACGCAAAGATAAAAATATAGAAACAACTTTTGAGTTGGTAGACATAATAAAGGCGGCAATTCCTAAAAAAGCGCGTATGGAAGGCGGACACCCTGCAAAACGTGTGTTCCAGGCAATACGGATTGAGGTCAATAACGAGCTTGGAATACTTGAAGACGCGATTAAGGATTTTATCCAAAGCCTTAATAAAGGCGGAAGACTTGCCGTAATAACGTTTCATTCACTGGAAGACAGAATTGTAAAAAAGACATTTCAGGAATTAGCTAAAGGGTGTACTTGCCCCAAAGAATTTCCGGTGTGTATGTGCGGAGGAAAGCCTGAGATTAAAATAATTTCGCGTAAACCGATATTACCTTCTCAAAAAGAGATTGAAGAAAATTCACGCAGTAAGAGCGCAAAACTCAGAATTGCTGAAAAGCTGTAAGGAGAGATAGATTGTGAATTACGGGAATTTGGCGTACCAGCTGCCTGAGCAGTATGATGCGCGTTTAAGAAGAAAAACAAGGACGCATAGGATAACGACAGTTAAGAGGGATCGTGAACAAATGCTATACAGAAGTAAAAATATGCGCAGAATATGCGTTATAATCGCCATTTCACTTGCGGCAGGCTTTATGATTTCGAAGTTTGTTGCAGTGAATGAAACCGCTCAGCAAATCACGTCTCTAAATAAAGAACTTGCGACACTTGAAGCCGCGACAAGTCAAATGATATTTGACATGGAGCAGAGTGTTGATCTCGCGGAGATAGAAAAAGAAGCGACAACAAGACTCGGCATGCAGAGACCTGAGAAGTATCAGACGGTGTACGTAAATGTCAGACAGGATGACATGACTGAGAAAACGGCAGGGGAAGTGGAAGGCTTTAGTAATGACGTTGTTACAACATTAAAAAAGTTTGGTGGTAATATTGTACAATTTTTCAGCATAAAATAGAAATGTCGGACTATGAAAAATTGAGAATAGCGATTAAAAGGAATTGATAAATTAATGAAGCCATCATTAAATGAAATAAAAAAACGCGCTGTTACTATAGTATGTATAGTCGCGCTGCTTTTAGTTGCTCTTATAGCAAGAGTGGCATACTGGCAGGTAATCCGCGGCAAAGAATTGACACAGAAAGCCAAATCTCAGCAACAGAGCGGAAACATTATAACCGCGGCGCGCGGAAAAATTTATGACAGAAACGGAAAGGTGCTTGCGGAAAGCGCTTCCGTTAATACTCTTATATGTAATCCTGAGGATATAAAAGCTGACGGTGACAGCGAGACTATAGCAACTGTGCTTGCACCGGTTATAGACATGGACAGGGATAAAATCTTGAATCTGATAACAAGGAATACGCGTTATCAGGTTATAAAGAAGCGTCTTACAACCGAGGAATCCGAGGCGGTGAAAAATCTGCTTGACTCAAAGGCAGACTCAAAGACCGCAAAAGCGTTTACGGGTGTATATTTTGAGGATGACTCAAAGAGGTATTATCCATTTAATATAGCGCCTCATATACTTGGTTTTACCGGTTACGATAACAACGGTATACAAGGCATAGAACTTAAGTTTGATGACGCTTTAATGGGAAGAAACGGCAGCATAGAAAGAAATCAGAATGCTAACGGCACAACGCTTAAGGAGCAGCAGGAGGAATACCTGAACGGCGCTGTAAGCGGTGATGATGTTGTCCTGACAATAGATGAAACAATACAGCATTTTTTGGAAAAGCATCTTGAGGAGGCTGTTGCCGAAAATAAACTGAAAGAAGGCGCGGCGGGTATAGTTATGAATCCAAAAACTGGTGAAATACTTGCCATGGCGACAAAGCCTGATTTTAATTTAAATAATCCTTATGACGTTGAACAATTTCAAAAATATGCCATAGATTTCAAATACGAGGAAGAAAACAAGGAAGAAAGCGATGAAGAAGAGGATTCCGCAACGCCAAAACCTACAACAGATCCCAATAATCTGAGTGATGAGGCTATAGGGGCGATGCGTAATAAGATGTGGCGCAATAAAGCCATATCGGATACATACGAGCCTGGCTCAACATTTAAAATTATAACCGCGGCAGCGGCACTGGAGGAAAATGTGGTAAACGCTAATTCTCAGTTCTATTGCCCCGGTTTCAAAGTGGTAGCCGACAGAAAGATTGGCTGCGCCAATAAATCAGGTCATGGCGCTCAGACCTTTGTGGAGGGTGTCAGAAATTCGTGTAACCCGGTATTCATGGAACTTGGCGCGCGGCTTGGCTATGAAAAGTTCATGGAATATTTCACATCGTTCGGTCTTACCGAAAAAACAAATGTGGAACTTGTAGGCGAGGCGTCAAGCATATATTATCATAATAAAATGAGCGAGGTGGATATTGCCACAAGTTCGTTCGGACAGGGATTTCAAATAACACCTATACAACTTATTACTGCTGTTTCGGCTGTAATAAACGGCGGCGAAAGAATGAAACCGCAGATTGTTAAGGAAATTAGAAACTCGGGAGGAGTTCAAAAGAGTTATCAGCCTGAGGTTATAAATCGCGTAATATCTGAAGAAACATCGAAACAAATGCGCGAAATACTTGAATCGGTTGTGGCTTTGCCTACAGCCACAGGTAAAAACGCATATGTAAAAGGTTGCAGAATAGGCGGAAAAACGGGAACGTCGGAAAAAGGAAATCGTGACGAGGGCAAGCGTATAGCGTCATTTATAGGCTTTGCGCCGGCAAATGACCCTGAGATTGTATGTCTCATTATGCTTGATGAGCCACAGGTTGATAATAAGTACGGAGGAACTATTGCTGCGCCTCTTGCGGGTGAGATTCTTGAAGACGTGCTGAATTATCTCGGAATAGAAAAACAGTATACCGAGGATGAAATACCCGATGTCAGAGCAGAAGTCCCTGATGTCAGAGAACTTGAGATAGAAGCAGCAAGAAATGCTGTTTCCGATAAGAACTTTTATGTTAAAGTTGTCGGCAGCGGTGACAGTGTTGTTAGTCAGCTGCCTAAACCGGGTGTAATGCTTGGCGAGAAGTCAACGGTTATTTTATATACAGAAGCACAAGATAAGACGAATACGGTTACAGTGCCGGATTTAAGCGGAATGTCTGTAAGTGACGCGAGATATACATTGGAACTGCGCGGATTGAATTTTGAAATTGTCGGCGCGGGACATGGCGAGGTGAGCGGAGCTTACGCGGTAAGACAAAGCGTGGATGCCGGCGAGTCGGTTATGCCGGCAACAGTTATAGGCGTTGAGTTCCGTCAAGTGACTTCGGATTAAAACGATAGGGGGATTTTTGATGTTAGCAAGTGAACTAATCGGTAAAAAATGGCTTGATGAGTATGAGGATATAGATATTACAGGAATTGCGTACGATTCAAGAAATGTTATGCAGGGCAACATATTTGTCTGCATGAAAGGCTTTGAAACCGATGGACATAAATTCGCACAAATGGCGGAAAAGAACGGAGCGGCAATTATTGTCGCTGAGGATAAGATAGATGTTGGAGTTCCCGTCGTTTATGTAGAAAATTCAAGAATTGCAATCGCTGAAATGGCATGCAAGTACTACGGAGATCCGTCAAAGAAATTCAAACTTATCGGAGTTACAGGAACAAACGGAAAAACAACTATAACATATCTTATAAAAAGTATCCTCGAAGAGGCGAATATGCTGACGGGAGTTATAGGAACAAATCAGAATATTATAGGTGACAAGGTGCTTTTAACACAAAGCACAACACCTACCACTCCTAATGCCTTGGAACTTCAGCAGTTGTTTGCCGAAATGGTTGAAGGTGACGCTCAGTGCGTTGTTATGGAGGTTTCAAGCCATGCGCTGGAACTTGAAAGAGTACACGGCTGTCGGTTTGATGTGGGTGTGTTCACTAATCTGACACGTGATCATCTGGATTTCCATAAGACAATGGAAAATTATTTGAACGCAAAGGCGAAGCTGTTTGATATAAGTGATAAGGGTGTTGTCAACTTTGATGACGATGGCGGAAAAACTATCGCGCAAAGAAATGGAGACAATATATTAAAGGTAGGAATTGCCGAGGAATGTGACCTGAGAGCAAAGAATGTAAAAATTTCTTCAAAGGGCGCCGACTTTGACGTGGAATATGGCGGGAAGATATATCCTGTCCATATAGTTATCCCGGGAAAGTTCAGCGTATACAACGCAATATGCGCTATGGGAGCGGCTCTTCAGCTTGGTATTGACATGGATACTATTATCAAAGGTCTTGCCGGCGCGGGAGGAGTTTTGGGACGCGTTGAAGTAGTTCCCACAGATACAGATTATACCATCATTATTGATTATGCGCACACTCCTGACGGACTTGAAAATATAATTAGCACAGTCAAAGAATTTGCCAGAGGCGATGTGATTACGCTGTTTGGCTGCGGCGGTGACAGAGATAACACAAAACGACCTATAATGGGAGAAATTGCAGGAAAACTTTCTGATTTCAGTATCATAACGTCGGACAATCCGCGAACGGAAAATCCGGAAGAGATAGTAAATCAGATTGAAGAAGGTATGAAGAGAACGGATGGAAAGTATAAAATTATTGTAAACAGAGCGGAGGCAATAGCATATGCGTTGGATAACGCAAAGAAAGACGATGTTATTATTCTCGCGGGTAAGGGACAGGAAACTTATCAGATTATAGGTAAGGAAAAATATGATTTTGATGAGCGCGTTGTCGTATATAAGCACCTAAATAAGCATTAATACAGAGGGCGGGGATTACCGCCCTTATTGCTGTAAAACGATATGATTTTTGAAATCTGTACTGTTTAAATGACAGCATAAAAGGTTTTGATTTTAAGCGTAAGAAAAAGGAGAGATTATCATATGCAGAGTATGACGATTGCAGAAGTACTTGAGGCAACAGGCGGAAAGCTTTTAAGCGGCGATAGAAATAAGGTAATACAGGATATAACTACTGATTCAAGAAAACCCGCCGCGGGTTTGCTTTTTATCCCGCTTGTGGGAGACAAATTTGACGGACATGAATTTATAAATGCCGCGTTTGACCTTGGCGCGGAGGCGGCATTAACTCATAAGGAAACAGAACTTCTTATTGATAAGACGATTGTCAAGGTTGAGGATACCAGAAAAGCTTTGGGAGATATTGCTAAATATTACAAGACAAAACATAATGTTCCGACTGTTGCCGTAACAGGAAGCGTGGGAAAAACTACCACTAAGGATATGATATACAGCGTAATGGCGAAGAAGTATAACACGCTTAAAACAGAAGCGAATCATAATAATGATATAGGACTTCCTCTTACAGTTTTCTCGCTTGAAAAGGCGCACGAAGCTGCCGTACTGGAAATGGGAATGAACCATTTCGGAGAGATTGAATATCTTGCATCCATCGGCAGACCTGACGTGGCTGTTATAACCAATATAGGCGAATCGCACATAGAGAATCTCGGTTCCAGAGAGGGTATTTTCAAGGCGAAAATGGAGATTACAAAACTGTTTAACAAGAATAATACTCTTATCGTAAACGGTGACGATGATTTTCTGTCGACAGTAAAGGGACAGGAAGATTATAAGGTTGTATATTACGGGATTAATAATCCGGATAATGATATATACGCAAAAGATATAGTAAATCATGGACTTAAAGGTGTGGATTTTACCGCTGTTGCAGACGGGAAGGAATACAAAGTAGAAGTATCTGTTCCCGGAAAGCATAACGTGTATAACGCTCTCGCGGCTATATGCGTGGGATTAGAATTTGGAATAAGCATGGATCAGATTGTTGAGGGAATACGTAATTTTCAGCTTACAGGCATGCGAATGGAAATAACAGATTATAACGGCGCTCAGATAATTAACGATTCGTATAACGCTTCGCCCGACTCAATAAAAGCCGCGCTTTCAGTTCTTGGCTCGGTGGATAATATGCGAAAAATTGCCATTATGGGAGATGTGCTTGAAATGGGAGATTTTGCGAAAGACGCGCATTATAATTTGGGGAAAGAAGTTGTTGACAATGGTGTTGACGTGCTTATAACAGCGGGAGAAAATATGAAATATCTTGCAAAAGGAGCGCGTGACAGTGGAATGCAAGATGTAATTTCTTTTGACAAAACGCTTGACGTGTGTAATTATATAAAAGATAAAATAAAAAGCGGAGACGCTGTGCTTATAAAAGCGTCAAGAGGTATGCGCTTTGAAGAAGTGTATAACGCAATAATAAATAAATAACGAGAGGAAAAAGATAAAATGGGAACTTTTATAGAAGGATTAAAGGGATTGGTAATGTCGTCAATGCTTGCGTTTGTTGTGGCATTGGTTGTAACGCTTGTATTCGGACCTGTATTTATACCGTGGCTTCGCAAGCTGAAATTCGGTCAGGAAATCAGAGAAGAGGGACCGAAATGGCATCAGAAAAAATCAGGTACACCGACAATGGGCGGTATTATGTTTATAATTGGAATGGCTGCTGCTATTCTTGTAACAACATTGATTTTCTCTGTAAACGGACATTTTGACACAAAATACGCAAAGTGTATTCTTCTCTTTGTAATATCGCTTGGATTCGGTATAATAGGTTTTGTGGATGATTATATAAAGGTTGTTAAAAAACGCAATCTCGGGCTTACAGCGGCGCAGAAATTTATAATGCAGGTAGTTCTTGCGGCGATTTATGTTGTTGTGCTGTATGCTATGAATGAGCTTGATACTCATATTAAAATCCCGTTTACTGCTTTTGAGTGGGAGATGCCGCTGTTTCTGTACATACCATTTGTGATGTTTGTTGTTGTGGGTGTGGTAAACGCGGTGAATTTGACGGACGGACTGGACGGACTTGCGTCAAGTATAACAGCGGTTGTCGGAGTGTTCTTTGCGCTTGTTTCGTATATAATATTCAGTGAGGTTGGAGTGACAGTCTTCTCAATGGCTCTTATCGGCGCTCTTATAGGATTTTTATTCTATAACAAATATCCCGCGAAGGTGTTTATGGGAGATACGGGGTCGCTGTTTCTCGGCGCGGCTGTGGCGCTTATGGCAATAGATTTGAAAATGCCTTTATATTTGGTTATTGCAGGTTTTGTGTATTTTATGGAGACTTTATCGGTAATAATGCAAACTGCGTATTTTAAATATACAAAGAAAAAGTATGGAGAGGGCAGAAGAATATTTAAAATGAGTCCTTTGCATCATCACTTTGAAATGTGCGGCTGGAATGAAAAGAAAATCGTTTTTGTATTTACATTGACAACAGCTGTTTTGTGCGCTGTCGCAGCACTTGGAATATAATCGGAGGGAGAATTTTCTATGGCAGGAACTACATATCCAAAGAGAGCATCAGAGCATAACAGAGGAACAACACGAGCGATTGTAGGTAAGCCTGTTAAGGTTATAAAAGCCGGTGACTTTGACTATACGTTTTTGTTTATAGTAATATTACTGCTGGCATCGGGGTTGGTAATGCTTCTTTCGGCTTCCGCGCCCGCGGCGAACCGTATATACGGGAACTCGTATGATTTTTTTCTGAAACAACTCGCGTGCGCGGGAATTGGACTTGTCGGAATGTATTTTGTATCAAAAATACATTATAACACATATAAGGCGCTTGCGCCTAAAATGATAGTAGTATGCACAATATTGCTTGTTCTTGTGCTGATTCCGGGAATAGGCGCTTCGCATAACGGATCAAGACGATGGCTGAATACTCCTGTAGTACAGCTTCAGCCGTCTGAATTTATGAAACCTGTTATCGCAATGTATTTTGCTAAGCTTATAGACAGCGGAAAATACAACCTGAAAAAAATCGGCGGAAATCTGCCGTATGTGGGAGTTCTTTTGATAGTGCTTGGGCTCATGCTTATGGAAACGCATCTGAGCGGAGCCATAGTGATAGCGGGCATAGGAATAACAGTTATGATAGCGGGAGGAACACCTATAAAGCCGGTGCTGATGGGAGCGCTCATACTGATTCCTATATTAATTATAGGCGTATACACGTTCAGTCCTGTCAGATGGGCGCGAGTGACAAGTTTTATGGATCCGTTCAAGGATATACGTAATGAAAGTTATCAGGTGGCTCAGGGACTTTACGCGATAGGTTCGGGAGGAATATTCGGACTGGGACTCGGACAGAGCGTGCAGAAGTATTCGTATCTGCCTGAGCCGTACAATGATTTTATTTTTGCTATTGTATGCGAGGAACTTGGACTTGTCGGAGCGATAGTGGTGATATTGTTGTTTGCGGCATTGATATTCAGGGCAATTCGAATAGCGATGAACGCGCCCGATACATACAGTTCGCTTGTGGCTTTGGGAATAGCCGCTCAGCTGGCGATTCAGACTATACTTAATATTGCAGTGGCAACATCGAGCGTTCCCAACACGGGAGTATCGCTGCCGTTTTTCAGCTATGGCGGCACATCTATATTGACACTGCTTTTAGAAATGGGAGTTCTTCTTAATATATCAAGATATTCTGTAAAGGATTAGTAATTAGTGGAGGTTATAAATGAGAGTGTTATTTGCGGGCGGGGGTACCGGAGGACATATCAATCCCGCTATTTCAATAGCAGATTATGCCGCTTCAATGGATAAAGATTTTGAGGCGCTATTTGTCGGAACGAAAACAGGACTTGAAACAAAGCTTGTGCCGAATGCCGGCTATAATATTGAATATATAGAAATTCAGGGATTTGACAGAAAGCATTTGTTCAGAAATTTTGAGACAGTGAGAAAACTTATCACATCACGCAGAAAATGCAGAAGGATAATAAAAGATTTTAAACCTGACTGTATAGTCTGCACAGGAGGATATGTAAGCGGACCTGTGGCGATGGCATCAAAAGCGATGCAGATTCCGTCTCTTATACATGAACAGAATGTATATCCGGGAATGACGGTGAAGGGCAGCGCAAATTATGTAACATATCTCGCGTTAAGCTTTGAGGAAACAATAAATTATATGCAGCATAAAGAAAAATGCGTAGTTACGGGAAATCCCGTAAGAGAAGAAATCCTTAAGGCGGATTATAGCGAAGCGCGCGAAAAACTCGGAGTTAAAAAGCCGTTTGTTCTTATCTTTGGAGGAAGTTTGGGAGCGGACAGGATAAACGATACTGTCATAGAAATTCTTGAAAAAATATCCGAAGAAAACAAGATAGAGCTGCTTTTTGGAACAGGAGACAGAAATTATGAAAAAATCATGAAAGCTGTCAGTGAAAAGGGAATAAATATCGGTGATAATGTAAGGATTGTTTCGTATATTGATAATATGGCAGAGTGTATGGCTGCAGCGGACGTTGTAGTATCCCGCGCGGGAGCGATAACGGTAAGTGAGATTGCCGCGCTTCATAAGCCGTCAATACTGATTCCGTCACCTAATGTAGTGAGAAATCATCAGGAACAGAATGCGCGCGCGTTTGAGAATAAAAACGCGGCGGCTCTGATCCTTGAAAAAGATTTGACACCTGACGTATTATACGATAAAATAATGTCTATGGTAAATGACGACGCGCTTCTTTGCCGAATGTCGGACAATTTGGGACAGCTTGCAAAGACGGACGCTCTTGAAAAGATATATAGTCTTATGATAAAAATGGCGGATAAAGGAGAGAATTGATGAAAATTACAACTTTAAAAGGAACAAATGATTATCTTCCGGAGGAAGCGAGACTTCGTGATTATTTGCAAAATAAAATACTTGAAATATATCAGGACGCGGGTTTTGAACGTATTATGACTCCGGCGATAGAGGATATAGAAAACCTTGATAAAAGTGAGGGCGGCGATAATTTAAACCTCATATTCAAAATTTTAAAGCGCGGCGACAAGCTTAAAAAAGCGATTGAAAGCGGCGAGGAAAAAGAATTGAGCGATATGGGACTGAGATATGACCTCACGCTTCCGCTTTCGCGTTATTACGCAAATAACCGTGAAAAGCTTGTTTTGCCGGCGAAATGTATACAGATAGATAAGGTGTATCGCGCGGAAAGACCGCAAAAGGGCAGACTTCGCGAATTTGTGCAGTGTGATATTGATATAATAGGCTCTTCATCCATAACAGCTGAAATTGAACTTATTCACACAACTGCAAAGGCTCTTTTGGCTCTTGATATAAAAGATTTTACGGTTAAAATAAATGACAGAAGAATTTTAAGAACACTTTTGTCGAGTGTCGGATTTAAGGAGAATCAGCTTGACAGCGTATGTATTACATTTGATAAGTTAGATAAGATTGGCGCGCAGGGCGTAATTGACGAACTTACTGAAAAAGGATTTGACAATGGCGCGGTTTCAAAATTCTCAGAGATTATATCTCAGGAATTGACATTGGAAAGCGTTAAAGCAGTATGTCAGGATGAGGTGTCTTGTGATATAGAGACTATTATAGACGCCGTTAAGGAATTATCGGGCGGGGCTTATAATATTCAATTTGATATTTCACTTGTAAGAGGTCAGGGATATTATACGGGAACTGTTTTTGAAATAGTCAGCGATAAATTCCGCGGTTCGATTTCCGGCGGAGGCAGATATGATAACCTGATTGGAAAATTTACAGGTGAAAACATACCGGCGGTAGGATTTTCGATAGGATTTGAACGAATTTTTGCGCTTTTGACAGAGATGGGTTACAAAATACCGGATACAAAAAAGAAGGTTGCGCTGCTTTACGACAAGGCAGATATTATAAAAGCGATAAATTCTGCCGGTGATATGAGAAAGGAATATGACGTTGTTATTTATGAGAAACCTAAAAAACTATCAAAATTCCTTGATAAAATCAGCGTGAAGGGATACTACGGGTTCTGTTTCCCGGGAGAGGAAATCAGAGAGTTAAAAAGTTAACATACTCAGTTTCTGACAAAGACAGGCGGTTTATTTGTAACCGTCTGTCTTGTTGTTAAACGTTTGATTTATGTCAATACGTGTCATAACAAAATATAAAGGCGGAATACTCCGCCTTTATACGTAAATTCGTTTATTCTATTGATTCTATAATAGCATATTTACCGTCTTTTCTCTTATATACTATATTCATTTCATCGGTTTCCTGATTCTTAAATACAAAGAAAGTATGTCCGAGAAGATTCATTTGCAAAATAGCCTCTTCGCTGCTCATTGGCTTTACGGTAAATCTCTTTGTTTTAACTATTTCAAACTCTTTGGTTTCTTCTCCGCCGGTGTATTCGCTTCCGCTGAGAAGCATATTGTCAAGAGTCGCATCTCTCTTAATCTTCTTTTCAAGACGAGTTTTATTTTTTCTGATCTGTCTTTCGATAACATCAACGATTTTGTCAATCGCCGCCAGGATTTCTCTGTCAGAAGCTTCGGCTCTGTACATCATGCCTGTCGAATAAATTGTCGCTTCAATATAGTCATTGTCTTTAATCGTTCCAATAACGACTCTCGCTTCTGATTCGTCCTTAAAGAATTTGTCGAGTTTTCCGAGTTTTTTTTCAACATAATCCTTAATTTTGTCTGTCACATCGTATCTTCTTCCGATAATTTTGAACTTCATAAATCTCACTCCTTGTATGTTTTCGGGAGATATTATCTCCTTATATAATATATATACCACAATTTTGAAAGTTCAAACAATTTTTTTGAAAATTTTTTTGAATTTTGGCACTTGATAAATGGAAAAATATATAGTAAAATATTAATTTAGAATATATTACAATTTGAGGTGAAAATTTAATGCTTGAAATCTTATTGATAGTTTTTATTTTTTGCGTTATAGCTTACGCTGTTTGGAATTATTATCTTTATCCGGCGATGAATAAAAGAATGCCGAATAAGAAAGAAGCGTCAAATGTATGCAATATAGTGATAGCGGCAGCTGTGGCTCTTATAATCAGAATCATTCTGGGAGCGTGTTATAAGGGTCATTCAACGGATATGACGTGTTTTATTGGATGGTCAGACAGCATATTTAAAAATGGGATAGGGAACTTCTATTCAAGTTCGGGTTTTCATGATTATCCGCCTGGATATATGTATGTGCTTTATATAATAGGCGCGGTGAGAAATCTGTTCTCAATTCTTGAGAGTAAATTATTGTATGTTTTAATAAAGCTGCCGGCTATGATATGTGATATACTCGCCGGACTTTTGATATATAAAATCGCAAAGAAAAAGTTTTCAGATGGTATCTCAACAATGATAGCCTCATTGTATTTGTTTAATCCGGCGGCTGTGCTAAATTGTTCCTTGTGGGGACAGGTTGACGCGGTATACACGTTTTTAATTTTGCTTATGATATATCTGATAAGCGAAAATAAGATGATTGCTTCATATTTTTCTTTTGCCGCTTGTATACTTATAAAGCCGCAGGCATTTATTCTAACTCCGGTGCTTATTGCGGGGATAGTGGAAAATGTGTTTTTGCGTGATTTTACATGGGAAAAGTTTTGGAAAAATCTTGTCGGAGGACTAATTGCTATAGCGGCGATTTTTATGTTGGCTTTACCGTTTGGAATAGGAAACGTGTTTGAACAGTATAAGCTGACACTTCAGTCTTATCAGCATTGCACGGTAAATGCTTTTAATTTGTGGGGAGCTATAGGCAAAAACTGGGCTGATTTAATAAAGATTGATAATATCATAGGTTATTTGTTGCTTGCGGCGATTGTTGCTTATTCAATATACCTGTTCTTTAAGAGCAAACATCCGTCAAAGTTTTATTTCGTGGGCGCGATACTTGTATTTTTCACATACATGTTCTCGACAAAGATGCACGAGCGATATGCGTTCCCGGCAATGGTACTGCTGCTTGCGGCGATTGTTTGGGCAGGAAATAAACATAATTTTATAATGTATATTGCCGTAACGATGTCACAGTTGATTAACGCGGCATGGGTACTGTTTGTGTACGAGAAGGACATGAACGCGTATTTTCAGTCGCCGCATATAATATATGCCTCGATATTAAATTTAGCGTTAGTGGTATATATAATATACTGCGCTCAAAGGCTGTATGCTAATAATGAACTGATTATCAATGTTGAAAGCGAGAAGCAAAAGAAATTGAAACAAAGCAAATCAAATAAACAGATTTCAAATAATAAAACGACCGGGAATGCGGAAAAGAAGAAATTAAGCGCCGTATTGCCTAAGATTACGAGAATTGATATTATAATAATGGCGGCAATTACTGTTATTTATTCATGTGTGGCGCTGTATGACCTTGGTGATAATCATGCTCCCGAAACAGAGTATATGGTATCTGATGCCGCCGCGACAATCGATCTTGGAAGCGAGCAGCAAATAAGCGAAATCAAATTCTTCCTTGGCTCTTATGAGTTGAATAGCAGCAGAACTCTTAAAATAACGGCAAAAGACAATTATAATCGTGTCATAGCTTCTGAGAATTTGGCAGAAGGCGCGGTATTCTACTGGAATGAGGAATCAATGTCCGCGAAGGCAAGATATATAACTCTTGATACAGACGATTCTGATTTGTCGGTAAAAGAAATCGCTGTGCTTGACAGGGACGGAAACGTTATAACTCCTGTGTCGTCCGAGCCTAAAGAAGCGGCGGCTCTGTTTGACGAGCAGGACGAAATACCTGAAAGATCAAGCTTTAGAAACGGAACATATTTTGATGAAATATATCATGCCCGCACAGGCTATGAATTTTTACACGGACTTTCAGCGTATGAGTGGACGCATCCTCCGCTTGGAAAGGTGTTTATCGCGGCAGGTATCAAGCTGTTCGGAATGAACCCGTTCGGTTGGAGAATAGCGGGCACAGTATTTGGAATAATGATGATTCCGCTTATATATCTGTTCGCTAAGAAAATGATGAAGAAGCCATGGATTGCCGCTGTAACGTGTCTTCTTCTGACGTTCGATTTCATGCACTTCGCTCAGACAAGAATTGCCACAATCGATGTCTATGTAACGTTTTTCATTATATTAATGTATTACTTTATGTATAAGTATTACAGTACGAGTATTTATGAAACATCGTATAAGAAGGATTTTGCGGTGCTTGCGCTATGCGGAATATCTATGGGGCTTGGCATAGCAAGTAAATGGACCGGAGTATATGCGGCTGTGTTTGGACTGCTGCCGCTGTGGATTATTGCGTTTTGCAGGAAATACAAAGATTACAAATACGCGTGTTTGCAGAAAAATGATAAAAAGTTTAAGGATAGCATAGAAAAATATACGCTGAAAACAATAATATGGTGTGTGATTTTCTTTGTTATAGTGCCGGCTGTGATTTATTATATTTCATATATACCTTATATGAAAGCGCCTGATTCGGTGCACGGTTATTATGGATTTAAGAGTTTTATAGATAATCAGCCGGAAATGATAAAATACCATTCGGGACTTGTTGCGGAGCACCCGTATTCATCAAACTGGTACGAGTGGATATTGATGAAGAGACCGATATGGTATTATTCCGGAACTGTTTCGAGCACTTTGAAAGAGGGAATAAGCGCTTTTGGAAATCCGTTGGTATGGTGGATGGGAGTGCCGGCTTTTGTGTACATGGTATATCTAATGATTGCGAAGAAAGATAAAAATTCACTTTTCTTGGTTATTTCATATATGGCGCAGCTTTTGCCGTGGATTTTTGTCAGAAGGCTTACATTTATATATCATTACTTCCCGTGTGTGCCGTTTATCGTGCTGATGATAGGTTATGCGATAAAGAATCTATACGACAACGCAAAGAATAAAAAAGCCCTTGTATGCGCCGTGTGCGGATATGTGTTGCTTGTAATAGTGCTGTTTGTCATGTTTTATCCGGTGATTTCGGGACAGCCTTGCGAGATTGATTACGCGAAGGATTTTCTTAAGTGGTTTAATTCATGGGTACTGTTGTAATATTGGAAGGGAGTAAATTAATACAATTATGCGTATTATAAATTCAGAAGAGATAACAAAAACAGTGCGTGATATGTGCATAAAAGCTAATTGTCATATAAATAGTGATATAAAATGCGCGCTTGAAAACAGTGTAAAAACTGAAAAATCCGATATATCGAAAGGTGTTTTAAACAATCTTTTAAAGAATGCCGAAATCGCGCATGAAAAAGAAGTGCCTATATGTCAGGATACAGGAATGGCAGTTTTCTTTGTTGAAATAGGCAGTGAAGTGTTTGTTGAAGGCGATACAATTACTGATGCTATCAACAAAGGAGTTTCATTGGGATATACTGAGGGGTATCTCAGAAAATCGGTTGTTTGCGACCCGTTAAAGAGAGTAAACACGAAAGACAATACTCCCGCCGTTATTTATTATGACTTTGTGAAGGGTGATAAAATAAAGATTACCTTTGCTCCGAAAGGTTTCGGAAGTGAAAATAAAAGCGGATTAAAAATGCTTAATCCCTCAGACGGAGTAGACGGCGTAATTGATTTTGTCATAGAAACTGTCAGAAAAGCGGGAGCAAATCCGTGTCCGCCTATGGTTATAGGAGTAGGTATCGGAGGAACTATGGATAAAGCGGCTCAAATAGCGAAAAAAGCGCTTACGCGTGATATAAACATTTCAAATACAAACCCGTTTTACGCTGACATGGAGAAAACACTCTTGGAAAAAATAAACAAGCTTGGAATTGGACCACAAGGAATGGGAGGCACGACAACCGCGCTCGCTGTCAACATTGAGATTTATCCCACGCATATAGCCGGACTTCCGGTGGCGGTGAATGTAAATTGTCATGCGACGCGTCATGCCGTATCTGTAATATAAGAGGTAATACATGGATATACAATCGATGACCAAAAAAGAAATAGTTGGCATAATAGAAGATAATAAGGGAAATCCATCGAGAGAACTTTTGGAAGCCGCTGCCAAGACGCGTGATAAATATTATGGAAAACGGATTTTTGTCAGAGGACTTATAGAGTTTACAAATTATTGCAAAAATAACTGTTATTATTGCGGTATCCGCGCCGGAAATACCGCGGCGCGCAGATACAGGCTCACTAAGGAGCAAATTTTAGAGTGCTGCGATGAGGGGGACAGACTGGGGTTTAATACCTATGTTCTTCAAGGTGGCGAGGACGGATATTTTACGGATGAAATATTATGCGATATAATAGGAGATATAAAACACAAATACCCTGATTGCGCTGTGACTTTATCTATAGGCGAAAAGTCAAAAGAGAGTTATAAAGCGTATAAGGACGCGGGCGCGGACAGATATTTGCTTCGTCACGAGACTGCTAACGACGCGCACTATAACAAACTGCACCCCGATAGCATGTCGCTTGAAAACCGTAAAAATTGTCTTTATACTCTCCGTGAACTTGGTTATCAGGTTGGCGCGGGTTTTATGGTGGGTTCTCCGTATCAGACGAGCGAGACACTTGCCGAGGATTTGTTGTTTATAAAGGAACTTCAGCCGCATATGGTGGGTATAGGTCCGTTTATTCCGCAAAAAGACAGTCCGTTTGCGGATAAAACAGGCGGAACTCTTGAACTTACTCTGACGATGTTATCACTTGTAAGGATAATGCTCCCAAAGGTTTTGCTTCCGTCAACAACGGCTCTGGGTACTATTGACCCTATGGGACGTGAAAAGGGATTTAGCGCGGGAGCAAATGTTGTAATGCCTAACTTATCACCTGCTGACACTCGCAAGGACTATGCGCTTTATGACAATAAAATTTGTTCGGGTGATGAGGCGGCGCAGTCTATAATGAGTTTAAAAGAACGTATTGAACGCGCAGGTTATACAATGGATATGGGTCGGGGAGACTCGCTTATGAACTGAAAATGATGATTAAAGGGTAATCGAAAGATTGCTCTTTTTTATTTTCGCGTGACTATTTTGTACAAATATGGATAAAATAATTATAACATATATTATAATCGTTTGTAGCAGCGCGCCTGATATAGACTTGTCTGCGCTGTTAAAAAGAACGCTTAAGCGTTAATAAAGGAGAATAAAACATGAAAGAATTTAATTACACAATAACAGACCCGCAGGGTATTCATGCAAGACCGGCAGGAGTGCTTGTAAAGGAAGCGGCTAAATATCAGTCGTCAATCACTGTTGAAAAAGACGGAAAGACAGGAGATGCAAAGAGAATATTCGCGGTAATGGGACTGGGGGTTAAATGCGGACAGACAATAAACGTTAAGATTGAAGGCGATGACGAGGGAAAAGCGGCAAAAGCTATAGAAGAATTTTTAAAAGAAAATCTATAATATGATATAAAAAACGGATAGCTTAGCCTATCCGTTTTTGCATAATAAGATTTTTTTC
>CAJUEZ010000026.1 GCA_910585485.1 uncultured Clostridia bacterium | reverse complement strand
AAAAAGAAAAATTTAATCTCGCGGGACAATTACTTCACGCGAAAACAATAGGATTTGTTCACCCGTCAACGGGAGAAATGATGGAATTTTCAAGCGAAATTCCTGATTATTTCCAAAGTGTTCTTGAGAAATTGAGAAAAATATAAAAATTTAATAAATTTTACAGCAGAGCACTTGCATTTTTACTCTGAAAAAGGTATTATAAATATATAACTGTATTGGGGGTTGATTACATAATGTTAGAATTGTGCGTTGTATTCGGCGGCAGATCGCCGGAGCATGATATTTCAAGGAAATCTGTCACATCGGTTTTAAATAACCTTGATAAGAATAAATATAATATTTCACTTATCGGAATAACAAAAAACGGCGAATGGTATCTTTATACAGGTGATTACTCAAATATAGAAGGCGGCGAATGGGAACAAGACACGTCGAATAAAAAGAAAGCTATTATTTCACCGGATGCCGCTGATAAAGCGATTTTAATTTTTGATGATGATAAAGTGAAAATGATTCATCCCGATGTTATATTCCCTGTGCTTCACGGAGAGTTCGGTGAAGACGGTACAATTCAGGGTTTGTTTGAATTGTCGGGAATACCTTATGTTGGAATGGGTGTAATGGCTTCTGCTAACGGAATAGACAAAACAACCTCCAAGATTATTTTTGCAAGCGTGGGGATTCCTCAGGCTGACTGGGTTGTTGTCAATAAGACAGACGATATTGAAAAGAAGATGGATGAAATCGAAAACAAACTCGGTTATCCGTGTTTTGTGAAACCTGTCAGAACAGGCTCGTCCGTAGGTGTCGGAAAAGCGCATAACAGGGCGGAATTAAAGGACGCGATTAAAAACGCTGCCAAATTTGACAGAAAAATCCTGGTAGAGGAAAATATAGACGGACATGAGGTTGAATGTGCTGTTTTAGGAAATGAAAATCCAAAAGCGGCAACTGTGGGAGAAATTATGCCAACGGTCGAGTTCTATGATTTTGATGCGAAGTATAACGATAATTCAACACAGCTTCAGATTCCTGCTGATTTGCCGGAGAAAACGATTGAGCAGATAAGAGAATATGCCGTAAAAGCCTTTAAGGCTCTTGACGGAAGCGGACTTTCAAGAGTTGATTTCTTTGTGAAACACAGCGATGGCAGTGTAGTGCTAAATGAAATTAATACGCTTCCCGGATTTACCAATATAAGTATGTACCCGAAACTTTGGGGAGCTGTCGGATTGGGATACAGTGAACTGCTTGATAAGCTTATAGAACTTGCGGAAAAGAGAGTAAGATAATGAATAACAAGAGTATAGGCGTTTTCGATTCAGGCTTGGGCGGACTTACTGCCGTAAAACAGATAATGCGTGAACTGCCGAATGAGAATATCATATATTTCGGCGACACAGGCAGAGTTCCTTACGGTACGCGTTCGAGGGATACAATACTTAAATATACGCGCGGCGACATCAGGTTTTTAAAGACCTTTGATGTGAAGGTTATAGTAATAGCGTGCGGAACAGCAAGTTCTGCCGCGCTTCCGATGATAAAGGATGAATTTGATGTTCCTATTGTAGGAGTAATAGACGCGGCAGTTTATGCGGCTGTAAGAGCGACGAAGAATAAAAAAATCGGAGTTATAGGAACTCCGGGGACTATCAAGAGCGGTGAATATGAAAAGCAGATAAAAGAATATGACAGCGATATGCAAGTGTATGAAAGAGCGTGCCCGATGTTTGTGCCGTTGGTGGAAAACGGATATTTTGATACTCCCGTAACAAAGATAATAGTTGAAGAATATCTTGAAGAAATACGGGCGCAGGGTGTTGACACCTTAATCTTAGGCTGCACGCATTATCCGCTTTTAGAGAAGGTCATACATGAATATATGGGTGATGGTGTAACGCTTATAAATTCAGGCGCGGAGGTGGCTAAGTACCTGAAAAAGAAACTGGATGGCGAGATGGCGCATAACGACAGAATTGACGAGCATCAGTACAGATACTATGTAAGCGATGACATATCCAGTTTTGAAGAACTTGGAGGAATATTCCTCGAAAGAGAGATTAACGGACAGGTGAACAAGATTGACATTGAACAATATTGATAATGAGTATCGTATTATAGTAAGCAATAAACAGACTATTGATAACGCGACAGACACTATCAAAGAAATCGCGTATGGAAGTTACCATGAAAAAAACGGTAAGCATTATATAATTTATAAAACTGAAAATGACGATGATAAAATCTCATCTATGATAAAAATTGACGGCGAAGAAGTAGTAATAAAGCGAAACGGAAGCATCAATTCCGTGATGACGTATAAAAGAGGAGAAAAGAAGCGTTTTTTATATGATACGCCTTACGGAAAAATTGAAATGGAGATAGAAACTCATCGGATTATTTCGGACTTATCACAGACAGGCGGGGTAATTGAACTTATTTACACGCTTGATGTGCAGGGCGAGAAGTATTTCAACGATATGAAAATAACAGTAATTAAGAGGTAGTATGGATGAATTTTAAAAGAATTGCAGCGGCATTGTTATCCGCGGCTCTGCTTGTTTCAGGCTGCGGAGTCTATGCAACTGATACAAAAAACATAGATGACAAACAGAATTATAGCGAGGAATACAAGGCATTTGAGCAGATTGCCAAATATGTTTCTGAGCGGTATATAGACGATTCCCTGACACAGGACGATATTATGTCTAAAGGCTTATCTGCTTTGCTTGAGGGTGATAATATTCTTCTTGTTGATTTGCTTAAAGCAACGCTTGAAAGTATGGATGACTACAGTGAGTTTTATACTGCCGAGGAATATAAGCAGTTTCAGGATAAGCTAAATCCGACATTTTACGGCATAGGCATAACAATGCGGAACTCTGAAGATGGTTATGTGGAAATAACAGGCTTTGCAGCGGGAAATGATAAGGCGCAGAAGGCGGGTTTTGAAATAGGCGATAAAATTTATAAGGTAAACGGAGAAGATGTTACAGGTCTTGGAACAAGCGAAGTCAGGAATAAAATAGTGGGCGAGAAAAATACCACGGTTGATATAACTGTTTTACGCGAGGGCAAGGAAATTGAACTTACCGCGACTCGTACTCCTGTATACGAGCGCAGCGTTTATAATGCCGTTCTGGAGGATAATGTGGGATATATCCAAATATCATCCTTCGCGAGCAATACATATGCCGAATTTAATGAAACTTTGAATATAATGCGTGAAAACGGTGTAAAGAGTATAATTCTTGATTTAAGAAATAATCCGGGCGGACTTGTTTCCCCGGCTGTCGAAATAGCGCAGCAGATTGTTCCCAAGGGTAAAATAATAGATGTCAAGTACAGAGAATCGGAATATGATATTACATACAATTCAAAATTGGAAAAGGCGGAATTTAATTTTGCGGTACTTGTAAATCAGAATACCGCGTCCGCGTCAGAGATATTATCAAGCGCGATTCAGGATTCGGGATGCGGTAAGTTAGTCGGAATGCAGACTTACGGAAAGGCTGTTATACAGAATACATTTCCGCTTGCAAACGGAATGGTGTTTAAGCTTACTATCGGGCAATACATAACAAGAAACGGAAATGAAATAAATCATAAAGGTCTTACTCCTGATGAGAAGGTTGAAAATAATATCAGCAAGATTGACATGTCAAAGTATACCCCGTTTGATTTTAAAACAAGAGTGTCATTAGGCGGTTATGGAGATAATGTAAAATCAGCAAAAGAAAAATTAAAAGTTCTTGGTTTTTATGATGCGGATACTGATGGAAACGTGTTTGACGAGTCTCTTATGGAGTCAGTGAAGAATTTCCAAAGCGCGAACGATATCTTTGCTTACGGAGTATTGGATGTTCCCACACAGGTGAGAATAGACGAGGTTTTTGCTGACATTGATTATATGGAGGATAAGCAGTTGGATGCGGCTTATAAACTTCTTACAGGGAAAGAAAGAACGAAAATTTCCGAATGATTTCAGAATTTAATAAGGTTGCTGAATATGGCGGCCTTATTTTTTTTCGGAGTAAAATAAGTAATAAGAAGATATAAAATATTTTGTGTTATTTTATGCAACATATATAGTAAGTTTTTTGTGAATGATATTGCATTTCAGAGAAAAATGTGTTATTATAGTACATGGTTAGTGACAACTAACCTGTTGTGATGTTTACACGCTGCGTTTATGAGGTATACTACAAATAAGTAGTTAATCCCATAAATTTTTTATGTGATGGAAACGCGGCGGGAATTTATATTTAAGGAGGACTCATTATGACAAATTTTGAGCAATGGGAAGGTTTTAAAGGCAGGATTTGGAAAGAGGAAGTCAACACAAGAGACTTTATTCAAAAGAATTATAAGCCTTATGATGGAGACTCTTTATTTTTAGCGGGACCTACTGATGCCACAAATAAATTGTGGGGAATTTTGCAGGGACTTCAGAAGCAGGAACGCGAAAAAGGCGGAGTTCTTGATATGGAGACAGAAGTGGTTTCAACGCTTACATCTTACGGACCGGGGTATATCGGTGAAGATACAAAAGATTTGGAACAAATAGTCGGACTTCAGACAGATAAACCTCTTAAGCGCGCGTTTATGCCGTTTGGAGGAATTAAGATGGCTGAGCAGGCATGTGAAACTTATGGATATACACCAAGTCCCGAACTTCATAAAATATTTACAGAGTATAGTGTTACACATAACCAGGGAGTATTTGACGCGTACACACCGGAAATGAAACGCGCGCGTCATAACAAGATTGTGACAGGTTTGCCGGATACCTACGGAAGAGGAAGAATTGTCGGCGATTACCGCCGTGTCGCTCTTTATGGTATTGATTTTCTGATAGAAGAGAAACAGAAGGACTTTGATAATTGCGGAGACGGTATTATGACCGATAAGGTTATCCGCTTGCGTGAGGAGATTGCAAAGCAAATCAGAGCGCTTAAAGATATGAAAAAAATGGCGGAAATTTACGGTTTTGACATTTCTGCTCCGGCAGCTAATGCCAAGGAAGCCGCTCAATGGCTGTATTTTGGCTATCTTGCCGCAATAAAAACTCAGAATGGAGCGGCAATGAGTGTTGGACGTATTTCCACATTCCTGGATATTTATATTCAGCGTGATATGGAAAAGGGTATTTTGACAGAAGAAGAAGCACAGGAGATTATCGACCATATGGTTATGAAGTTCCGTATGGTTAAGTTTGCGCGTATTCCGTCTTATAATCAGCTGTTCAGCGGCGATCCTGTATGGGCAACGCTTGAGGTAGCAGGTATAGGAGTGGACGGACGTTCAATGGTTACAAAGACTGATTTCCGATTCCTTCATACTCTGGAAAATATGGGACCTTCTCCCGAACCAAATCTGACAGTACTTTATTCAAGCGCGCTTCCTGAAACATTTAAAAAATACGCGGCTGAAATTTCAATCAAAACAAGTTCTGTTCAGTATGAAAACGATGATGTTATGAAGCCTGTATGGGGTGATGACTATTCAATTTGCTGCTGCGTATCAGCTACTCAGACGGGTAAGGAAATGCAGTTCTTCGGAGCGCGCGCAAATCTTGCAAAATGTCTTTTGTACGCTATTAACGGCGGTGTTGATGTAAAAACGCGTGAGCAGGTAGGACCTGCGTACAAGCCTATAACATCGGAATATCTTGATTATGATGAAGTTATTCAGAAGTATCTGCCTATGATGGATTGGCTTGCGGGATTATATGTAAACGTATTGAATCTTATTCAGTATATGCACGATAAGTATTATTATGAAGCGGCAGAAATGGCTCTTATTGATACAGATGTGCGCCGTACTTTTGCGACAGGTATTGCGGGATTTTCTCATGTTGTCGATTCTCTGAGCGCTATAAAGTATGCGAAGGTAAAGGTTATACGTGATGAGACGGGTATTGCGGTTGACTATGAAACAGAAGGCGATTTCCCGAAATACGGAAATGATGATGACCGTGCGGATGATATTGCGCTATGGCTTCTTAAGACATTCCTTGAAATGATTAAGCGTCGTCACACATACCGTGATTCTGAGCCTACAACATCAATATTGACAATCACATCAAACGTTGTTTACGGTAAGGCTACGGGCAGCATGCCTGACGGACGAAAAGCGGGCGCGCCGTTGTCACCGGGTGCAAATCCAAGCTATGGCGCGGAGCAGAATGGACTTTTGGCATCGCTGAATTCAGTTGCTAAGCTTCCGTATCACTGGGCGCTTGATGGTATTTCAAATACGCAGACGATCAATCCTGACGCTTTGGGACATGATGAAAATGAGCAGTCAGATAACCTTGTTCGTGTTATGGACGGCTATTTTGACCAAGGCGCTCATCATTTGAATGTAAATGTATTCGGTAAAGAAAAGCTTATTGACGCGATGGAACATCCTGAAAAGGAAGAATATGCAAACTTTACTATACGAGTATCAGGATATGCAGTTAAATTTATTGATTTAACTCGTGAACAGCAGCTTGATGTAATTTCACGTACTTGCCATGGAAAAATGTAAGAACGTCGTTGGGTATGTGCATTCTATTGAAACTTTTGGCTCGGTAGATGGACCGGGAGTGAGATTTGTGGCATTTATGCAGGGCTGTAATATGCGCTGTAAGTACTGCCATAATCCTGAGACATGGAGCATGGGCGGAGAAGAATGGACACCAAGTCAACTTTTTGAACGCGCATGGAAGTATCATAACTACTGGGGAAAAAATTTGGAATCAGGCGGTGTTACTGTGAGCGGGGGAGAACCGCTTTTGCAGATTGAGTTTGTAACGGAGTATTTTAAAATTGCGAAAGAGAATGGTGTGCATACAGCGTTAGATACATCAGGTCAGCCGTTTAGCCGTGATAAATCCTTTTTGGATAAATTCGATGAAATGCTTCGATATACCGATTTGGTAATTCTGGATTTTAAAGAGTCAGATTCACATAAACATAGGATTTTGACAGGGCATGATAACGAAAATATTTTTGATATGGCTCGTTATTTGTCAGATAGAGCAATTCCTATGTGGATAAGACATGTGTTGGTTCCTGAATTGACTGACGATGAGGAAGATTTGAAAAAAATGGCCGGTTTCATTGCGGAACTTAACACCGTAAAGAGAGTTGAGGTTTTGCCATATCATACGTTGGGACTTTTCAAGTGGGATAAGCTTGGAATTGAGTATCCTCTAAAAGATGCGCGAACTCCTTCGGATGATGAAGTGAAAAAAGCGGAAGAGATTCTTCAGACAGACAAGTATATATAAATGTAAAAAAACAAGTGTCCGAACATTTAATTGTTTCGGACACTTATCTTTTATTCTAATTCAAATTTGGCTCATAAAAATCATATTTGCGTACATATTCCCCTGTCTCTTCATTTTTATATACTTCGCAGCTGTTTTCCTGTATCAATTTTACAATGTTGTAATCGTCAATCCATATTTCAGATGAACCGTCCTTTTGTGATTCGTCAAATATAAGCTGTATGCCCATATGCAAATGCGGCACGTTGATGTTATTGACATTTTCTTTGACACTGTAGCCGGTCATTCCGATATATCCTATAACATCGCCCGCTTTTATTGTCGCGCCTTCTTCCACGATAGGTGTGTAAGGATGATCCTTGCGAAGATGCGCGTAATAATAGTAACGTTTTGTATCAAAACTGCGTATGCCTATCCGCCAGCCGCCATATTGATTCCAACCGACGCATTCGACAATTCCGCTTTCTATTGCGACAACAGGTGTTCCTATACTACCGAAGAGGTCATGCCCGGTGTGACGGCGGCTGTAGCCGTACGTCCGCACATTTGCAAAATCATCATAGTGTTCAAAACTGAAATTCTTAGCGATAGGGCAGAAAACTTTTAATCCGTATCGCTTTTCCCATACGGGTTCTGTAGAAGTTTCATTCGGAACTTGTATAGAGTATTCACCTATAAAATCGCCTAAAACAGCATTAAAAGATTCTTTATAGTACGGAAAATATTTCATATTTTTCGTGAGAGAATCTATGCTTTCACCTTCATCAAGTTTTTTGGTAAGAGCCGTCAGATCTTTCTTCTTGTAATTTGAAAAATCATTGCCGTTTACGGAAGCGAGATAAGCGAGTAAATCAGTCCATATGTAGTGCTTATCGGTATTGTATGAGGAAATGTCAGCCTCCATAGCATCGCGCAAAGCCTCGTATGACACATTAAAATCTACCCATTTTATAAACGAATTTTCTGTATTATCATTATTGGTTGTATTAGAAACAGGGCGGACCGCGATAAACGAAAAATAAACCGCACAAACTATGCAGCAAAATACGGATACTAATATAATTAATGATTTTCGTGACAATGTGACAAACATATAAATGCCCCTATCCTTTTTTTGTTTATATCAATATATTTCACATCTAATTAAAAAATACATGAATTTTAAAATAAGTTGAGAATTAAATAAGGCAGATAATTCATATAAGTCTTTTATCGCGTCATTGTGCATTGACTTAAACTCTGTCTCATAAAGATGTAATATGTATTTTTTCAGGGGAGGTTATAAAATGATTATTATGAAAAAACATATAGCGGCAGTTCTGATAATACTTATTGCATTTGCGCTTGCTTTTTTCGGGATTAAAAAGTATGAAAGCCGTCAGACTTTCGCAGACGGAAATATTAAATTTGTTCTTGATGCCGGACACGGCGAACCTGACGGCGGCACGGTGGGAGTGAACGGCGCATTGGAAAAGGATATAAACATGGCGATAGTGGAAAAACTTCGGGAAATACTTGAAGGCAAGGGAGCGGAAGTTATTCTTACGCGTGACGGTGACAGCGGATTGCAAGATGAGAATTTGTTAACAATACGCAAGATGAAGATTTCAGATATGAATAAAAGACGTGAGATAGTGAAAGACAGCGGCGCGGATTTGTTTATAAGCATACATATGAACTCTTTCAGCGATCCAAATATACATGGATTGCATATTTTTTATGACAAGGCTCACCCAATGATAGAAGAAGTCGCAAAACAAATTCAGGACAATATAGGAGAGGTTACAGGTGCGCAGACTCACACGGTAAAAACTGCCGATGAAAGGCTGTTTCTTATGAAGAATCCTCCTATTCCGGCAATTTTGATAGAGTGCGGTTTTTTATCAAATCCTGACGAGGAGCAAAAATTGTGCGACGAAAAATATCAATCAAAAATAGCATGGGCCATTGCCTCCTCGTTAGAGAATTATACAAAGTGATATAAAATTTTTGATAAAATATGTTAAATTTCTATCATGCGTTACTTAAATTGTATTGACGGACGTTGAATTTTGAGATATAATAATAGATAATGTAGATTAATACAATAAAATATTTGGAGGTCAAAAAAATGAGCAGAGTATACAATTTTTCGGCAGGTCCTTCGATGCTGCCGCTTGAGGTTCTCGAAAAGGCTGCGGCTGAAATGACAGAGCATGGAACAAGCGGTCAGTCGGTTATGGAAATGAGCCACAGATCAAAAGAATATCAGGCAATTATTGACAATGCTGAAGCGTTGGTTCGTGAGATCATGAATGTTCCCGATAACTACAGCGTGTTGTTTTTGCAGGGCGGAGCGTCATCGCAGTTTTCGGCTATTCCGATGAACCTTGCAACAAAGAATAAGAAGGCAGACTATATTATAACAGGTCAGTGGGCGAAGAAGGCTGCTGATGAAGCGGAAAGATACATCAAGGTTAACCGTGTAGCGTCATCGGCTGATAAGACATTCTCATACATTCCGCAGACTGACAGCAGTATGTTTGACCCTGACGCTGACTATTGCTATATTTGCTATAACAATACAATTTACGGTACACACTATACCGAAAAGAAGCTTCCTGACACAAAGGCAACTCTTGTAGCAGATATTTCTTCTTGCGTTATGGCTGAGGAAATCGACGTTACAAAGTTTGGTATTCTTTACGCTGGCGCGCAGAAGAACTTAGGTCCAGCCGGTGTTACTCTTGTAATTGTGCGAAATGACCTTATTGGTGAAACACTTGACGGCACACCGACAATGTTTAAATACTCAATCCATAAGGACAACGGTTCAATGTACAACACGCCGCCGACATACGGCATTTATATGTTAGGTCTTGTGTTGCAGTGGATTAAGGATAAGGGCGGAGTTAAGGAACTGCAGAAAATCAACGAGAAAAAGGCAAAGATTTTGTATGATTTTCTTGATTCATCAGAAATGTTTAAGGGTACGGTTGTACCTGAAGACCGTTCACTTATGAATGTTCCGTTTGTGACAGGTAATGACGAACTTGACGCTAAGTTTGTTGCAGAGGCAAAGGCTAACGGCTTTATCAACATAAAGGGACACCGCTCAGTAGGAGGTATGAGAGCAAGCATTTACAATGCTATGCCGATAGAGGGCGTAGAAAAGCTTGTTGAGTTTATGAAGAAATTCGAAGCTGAAAATAAGTAAGGAGAAATCAGAAATGTTTAATATATTAACACTGAATAAAATCGCTAAATGCGGTCTTGATAAGCTTGGAGATAATTATACAATTACGGATGACGTTGCTGCGAATGCTGACGGAATTATCCTCCGAAGCTATAAAATGCATGACATGGAACTTCCGTCAAACCTGAAAGCGATTGCAAGAGCAGGCGCGGGAACTAACAATATCCCGACTGACAAATGCACCGAACAGGGAATAGTTGTATTCAATACTCCGGGAGCAAATGCAAACGCGGTAAAGGAACTTGTTATTGCAGGTATGCTTCTTGCATCACGTGACGTAATCGGCGGTGTAGAGTGGGCGAATACACTTACAGGAGATGACGTTGATAAGCAGGTGGAAAAGGGCAAATCAAACTTTGCAGGCTGTGAAATAAAGGGTAAGACTCTTGGTATCATCGGTCTTGGCGCTATTGGTATTCTTGTAGCAAACGCGGCATACGCACTTGGTATGGACGTAATCGGCTATGACCCATATCTGTCGGTTGATTCTGCATTAAAGCTTTCAAGACACGTTAAAAAGGCAAATACACCTGACGAGGTTTACGCGGCTGCTGATTATATAACAATTCACGTTCCGCTTATGGACTCGACAAGAAATACAATCAACGCTGAAACGATTTCACAGATGAAGGACGGCGTTGTAATATTGAACTTTGCAAGAGGCGGGCTTGTAAATAACGCTGATATTAAGAAAGCTATTGCTGACGGTAAGGTTAAAAAGTACGTTGTTGATTTTTCAGACAGCGAAACGGTTAACCAAAAGGGAATCATAAATATTCCTCACCTTGGCGCGTCAACTGAAGAATCGGAAGATAACTGTGCTGTTATGGCATCGGAAGAAATCGCGGATTTCCTTGAAAACGGCAACATTTTAAATTCTGTAAATTTACCGAACTGTTCTCTTCCAAATGATAATGTCGGCAGAATCACAATTATTCATAAGAATGTGCCGAATGTAATCGCAAAGTACACAGAGGCTCTTTCAAGCGTTAATATCTCAGATATGATTAATAAGTCAAGGGGAGATGTGGCATACACTATTATTAACACAGACCACGCAATCCCTGCTGATGCGGTTGAAAAGCTTAGCAATATGGACTCAGTAATAAGAGTAAGAGTTATAAAGTAAAAACTTTAACAAAAAAAAATCCTGTGCAATGCACAGGATTTTTTTGTATGTCTTAATTGTCAATTTTGAATGAACATGCGTCCGCGTCTGTACCGTCTGTAAGAGTTACGCCGTCGCTTGTCATGGTTATGAAATATCCTTTCTTTGTGATACTTTCAAAGGATACTGCCGAAGCGTTTCCGTTAATACCCTCAACCGTTTTAAAAGTCATTCTCCTTGCAAGACTTTCTTCAAGTGTGTCCCGCTGAGTTAAAATAAGGTTTGTGCCTTCGGAAGTGATATAAAGACCGGGCTTGTCGTAGGACTCAATCGAAATATAGTTTTCGTTTTTGCTGTCGTATTTCGCGGGCTTAATCTGCCACATATCCTCAAGACTTCCGCTAATGTTAAGCCCATTATGTATTTCATAGACATTCATCATAAGCTGTTTTTTCAGCGGATAGCTTGCATCATCACTCGGATTTACAAATTTTTCGTGACCAATATAATGATGGTTGTCGTTGAATACATCGGTTGACAGAGCTATTCTTACCGCTTCGCTGTAATTGGGTCCTGTGGATAATTCGTCTATTGCTCGGATTGTACCATCGTCTTCAAAATACATCTGCTCAACGCACACAACGCGTCTGAAACCGCTTCCCCACGGAAGCGAGCCGTTATGGTAGATAAAATATGTCTTGTTATTAAAGTCGATTACGGCAGGGTGGTTTGTGTTTGACGTAGCAGTCGGGGGCATTAACACCCCGCCCCATTCCCAAGGACCGTACATGCTGTCCGAGGTCACATAACCCGTTTGCTCGCGCCAGCCAAATGCGCCGAACATATAATACTTGCCTGTGTAATTGCCGTTTGCGTCCTTACGTCTGTAAATCCACGGAGCTTCTGTAAAGCTTAAGCCGTCGGGAAGATTGTTAAATTCCTGCTGTTTAATATCGTCATTCATTTTAATCGCGCCGTCGCCGTTCATGTCCTTAACGCTTACCATATCCTCGTTAAGCTCGCAGACGTAGAATATACCGTTACCCCAGGCAAGATAGCGGTGTTCCTCGCCGTCAACAGTTTCAACCCATACAGTCGGGTCAATATCATTCCAATTGCTCGTCTGCGGCTCTGTAAGCGTGCCCTTTACAATAGGCTCGCCCTTGTCAACAAACGGTCCTGTCGGACTGTCCGATACGGCAACGCCTATAGACTGCTTACCGCCTGAGGTTTTATCCCATGTACAGAAGTACAAATAATATTTATCTCCGTATTTTATCGCCTGGCTTGCCCATGCTGATGTGTCGTCGTTTCTCCACGAAACGTCTGTCGCTTTCATAACCGAGCCCTCGTATTTCCAGTCCGTCATATCCTTTGACGAATAGCAAACCCATTCGGGCATTACATAATTATCGGCTGTCGAGGTGTCATGACCTGCGTAGATGTAGACGGTATCGCCGTCAACCAAAGCGGCAGGGTCGCCTGCGTACATTGTGTTTCCGTCAGCGTCAAAGCCCAAAATCGGGTTGCCCAAAGTGCTTTTTTCAATAACGGTCGGAGTTGTTTCAATTCTGTTTATATGCTTCGTACTCTCTGCCGTCTGAGTTGCTTTTCTGACAAAGCTTGCGATGCCATTCTGGTCTGTACCTGTCATAACGAGCGCGCTTTCACGCTTATCCTTGTCGTAGCCCGTAAGAACATAGAGTTTCATTGTGTCGCCGTCTTTGTAGAACTCATAATTCTCGGTATCGCCGTCAGCCGTGAAGTTAATAGTTATGGTATGGTCGTTGTCATATTCCCATGTTCCGAGGTCGTTTCCGAGTGTGCCGTCGGCTTGCAGGATAATCTGCGATGAATGCACGGGAAGGTCTGCGTTTTTCTCGGAAGCGCGTTTGCTCACATCTGTAACGCCGTCCGCAAGGATTGTCTGACCCACGCTTGACAAATCCCATGTACCGTAAAGCATTTCCTCAGGGATTTTCTGCTCCTTTTCGCCTGCGTAAACCATGGGCGATATAACGGGCCAGCCGTCCTCTGTCCAGAGTATCTTTTTAATCTGTAAATATGCTATAGCGTCCGCAACCTTACGGCAGTGCTGAACGAGATACCACTGACCGTCGTCGTCTTTGAATACGCTGTTATGACCGCTTCCGAGGTACTCAATGCCGTCGCCCAGCTGGAACGAGCCTGACATCTTGTAGCCCCAAAGCTCAGAAAGCGTTCCGCCCTCTTTAACCTGATCGGCGTATGTTGTGCCTACAGGTCTGTTCTGCTGGTCAAGAAGCTGTCTGTGCGGAGCGGAGCCGGCTAAAATTTCGCTGAATGTCTTATTGGTTCGTGCAACTCTTATATTATAGTTAGTTCCGAGCCAGCCGTATGATGTAAACATATAGCGGTAGCCTGTATCTTCGTTATAAACTGTGTACGGACCCTCGGGACCCTGAACACCGCCCGGTGTGGAGTACATTCTTGTGCCAAAGTTCTGACACGAGGACAGGATTGTAGCGTCCGAGGTATAGTCAACACCCTTTACACGACCTGTTTCGGTGTCAAGCTCAGCCATGTGAATACCTTTCCAGAACGAACCCCAGATAAAGTAGGTTTTTCCGTCTGTGTCGGTAAAGATGTTCGCGTCAATCGCGTTTGTATTATAATTACTGTTTTCCTTTGACGCTACAATAACGCCTGCGTCAACGTATTCGCCGTCCCAAAGACCGGGAGACTTTGCCTTAATGAGCGAGATAACCGAGTTTCTGCCGCCCAGTCCGCATGAGGTCGAAAGGTAGAACCAATACGGATATTCGTCGCCCTCTTTGTAGTATAAATCGGGCGCCCAATATGTAGTGTTGGCAGTTGTGTTTGAGTAGTTTTTATCGATAAATTCTTTAGCCTTTGCAGGAACTGTTATTTTCTGCGTATAATCGTGCTTGTTCCAATTGATTAAGTCCTCTGAGTCAAAGACAAGGTTATGGGTTGAATATGCATAGTACTTCTTTGAAATAGGGTCTTTGAATATTGTCGGGTCGTGTACACCCTCGGTTGTGTTTGCACTGTCGGCAGGTGTCGCGTCAGGGAATGACACGTTTGCAACGGGCAGATAACCTGCGTCGTATGTAATTGGGTTATTCTCTTTACTATCCTCGACAATAACTTTATAATATGCCGCATTATCAATTCCGATAAGCGTTTCGGAAAACGCATAGCTTTCCATAACATCAAGTGTAATAGGCACTCCGGTTTTTCTTACCGCAGGGATTTCTTCGCCGTTATTATCATAGGCGCTAATATAATACTGTATTGTTTTTTCTTCTGCGGTGTAGTTTGTAATATTTGTTTTTACCGTTACTTTTTCGCCCGGTTTAATCTGAAACACCTTGATGTCGTCTATCGGTCGAATACCCTCTAAAGAATTCCATACAAATACCTTTACCTTGTCGCTTTCGTTTTTCTTTAAATCAGCAAAAGTAACAGACTTGTCTGACACGTCAGCTTGTGTTTTAAGCTGCACGTTTGACAGCAAGCCGTTCACATATGACGCGGCTATAATGCTGTATTTTTCCTCGCCGATTATAGGAAGCGATACTTTGACGTTTGTGCCGTCTTCTGTTATGTTGTAGTTTGAATAAAACTGCGTGTCGATTTCAAGCTGATTTTTTTCTTTAAGCATTTTATCGGTTTCGCGCTGTATAGCCTTAGCGGAAATGTCTTTAATCTCGGACTCTGTTAATGCCTTGCCGTAAATCCGAAAATCGTCAATCATGCCCGAGAAGCCTTCGCCGCTGCCCCAGTTGCCGTGACCAATCCACGTTGAAGCGTCAGCGGTCATAAGAGATTTAATATCAACCTTTGCAGTATCAGAACCGGCAAGCTGACCGTTTACATAAACCTTTGTGCCGTCTGCGGTAAATACTGCCGTAACATACTGCCAATCCATATATGTACCGTTTGTGATGACAGAACTTAGACGCGTACCGCTGTTGTTATAGCGTTCTGTTGTAAGCGCAGATGGTGTGGCAAGCATGCCGAGATATTTTTCTTTTGTAAATTCCTGAGCACCGCTCACGGGCGTTGTCATAAATGCCCAGCCGGAGTTGGGTTTAATCCAAAAACTAAATGTGGCAGCTTCCTTTCCGTTTAGAATACCTTTGGGAAGTTCCAGATAATTTCCCGCCGCGTTAGAGGTAATGCTCATAGCCTTTCCGCTTTCCTCGTCAAGACTTTGCACAAGCGAAACAGAGCCTTTTTTTGTAACTGTTCCGCCTTTTGACGCTTCAAAAGAGGCATCAGCCGCATTTTCTTCATCAAAAGTCAGATAAAAAAGCAAATCATTGTCAAGTGATGCGTCCGCAAATACCACGCTCGGAAGCGCCGTCAGCAGCATAGACAAAGTAATTGCTGCCGCTATAAGCTTTTTAAAATGTTTGTTCATATTTCTCTCGCTCCTTTTCATCTACTAAATATATATAATTATTATAACAAATTTACTGCGATATGTAAATAATGTTACAAAAATACGACCTAATAATCACTCATAAAACACTGATTTTTGAATAGTATTGAAAAGGGGGTGAGGGACGATGAGAATTCGGGGAGATGGATATAGAGAAAAAAACAACAGATGGCTTTACGGCGCGGCGATAGTATTACTTGCCGTAGGTGTTACGGCAGGCAGTGTATATTTGGCGAAAAACAGTATAGATTTAGGCGAGGGGATTAAAAACTATATAGGAAGTTTTTTTGAATCCTTTGCGGAAAACAGAGATAATATTACAGTGTTTAAAAATTCTCTCGCTTCAAATCTCATCTCGCTTGCCGTAATTTTTGTTATGGGATTTTTCCGTTTTGGCTGTATCGCAACGGGAACAATAATAGTTCGTAAGGGTTTTATACTGGGTTTTACCTCAGCATCTTTTTTTAAGTTTTACGGTTTGAAGGGCATGCTTATAATGCTTTCAAATGTACCCACGCTTCTTATAACTGTGCCCGCGCTTCTGTTTTTTTCGGCGATAAGCGTCAAATTTTCGCTGAATCAGAATAAAAAAGAAAAAAAAATAATTTTTTCTTATATTTTTTTTCTGATTTTGATGATTTCTATATTTTGTGTCGCTGCACTTTCAGAAGGGTATCTTACCACAACATTTATGAGTATGTTATCCTCAAAAATATACTAAAATGTAAAAATATAGTATTAAATGAGCGCCATTAGGTTAACATAATTAAAAATGGGTATTTACAAATCAAAAAAATGTGTTATAATAACATTATTGAAATACAAATGAAACATTTCTGAAATATATGTAAACAATCAGTAAAAACAGGGGGGGAGATACTAAATGAATACGTATGTAGATGAATATACAAGCTTCATGACAAATGTACGTCATAAGTCAACGAATACGGTAGAATCGTATAAGCGTGACGTTACGCAGTATATTACATATTTGGGCGAAAGCGGAATAAAGGATGCGTCTATGGCGACAAAGACGACAATTTTGTCATACCTGCTGTTTTTGCAAAAGAAAGGAAAGGCAAGTTCAACAGTTTCAAGGACACTTGCTTCACTTCGCTCGTTTTATATGTTTATGATGCAGAAGGGGAGCGTGGCTTCCAATCCTACGCTTAATCTTGAGGCTCCTCATGTAGAGAAGAAAACTCCTCAAATACTTGCCGGAGGCGAGGTTGAGAAACTTTTGGAACAGCCTGACATATCTGACAATAAAGGTATAAGAGACAAAGCTATGTTAGAACTTCTGTATGCGACCGGTATACGCGTTTCGGAACTGATAAATCTTGATATTGCCGATGTAAACATTCCGATGAGTTTTATCATATGCAGAGGCGGAAAAAAAGAACGTATTATTCCGATGGGGAAAAAAGCTAAAGACGCGCTTGATTCTTATGTAAAAAATTCCAGAGCGTATATGATCAGAGATGAAAATGAAACAGCTCTTTTTGTAAATTGCAGTGGAGTTCGTCTTTCAAGACAGGGATTTTGGAAACTGATTAAATATTACCGCAATCAAGCAAATATAAACGCGGAGATAACACCGCATACGCTTCGACATTCTTTTGCCGCGCACCTTTTGGAAAACGGCGCGGATTTACACTCAATTCAGGAAATGATGGGACATGCCGATATTTCATCAACGCAAGTATATTCAAGAGTGATAAACAGTAAGATTAAGGATGTTTACGCAAAGGCGCATCCGAGAGCGTAAATTAAAAATATGCCAATATATAACTAAAAAAATAACTTTCCTTTGTTTCCGCAAGAAAAACAAGGGAAGTTTTTTTAGTGCGAGCAATAAATTTTTGAAAATCTTAATTTACATATAGACTATTTCATGATTTTATAGTACAATAATATTAAGTATAATATTTCAGCGTGAAAGGAATGAATATAGATATGGTATTGAAAACAAGCAGTGATTTAGGAGAGGTTACGATTGCGAACGGAGTTATCGCGGATATTGCGGGCGCTGTAGCGACAAGGTGTTACGGAGTCGTTGGAATGGCGTCAAGAAATAAAAAGGACGGTATAGTAAATCTTTTAAGACCGGACAGCATGTCAAAGGGAATCAGCATTAATGTTGAAAATGACGGAGTCGTAGCTGAAATTCATCTTATTGTGGAATACGGCATAAATATAAATACTGTATGTAAGAGTATCGTAAACCGTGTTCGTTATATTATAGAGAGCGCTGTCGGCATAAAGGTAAACAGAGTAAATGTTAAAGTGGAAGGCGTAAGAGTAGATTAAGAGGCACTTTTTGGAAAGATGTTTTTGAGGGGTGATTGAAATAGATAAGATTCAAGGAAACGTATTTGCGCGGATGATAATCAGCGGAGCAAATAATTTGTATAATAATAAAAAAATTGTGGATGAATTGAATGTGTTTCCGGTTCCAGACGGCGATACAGGTACAAATATGTCTCTGACGGTTATGGCGATTGCTTCGGAACTTGATAATAAGACGGATTTGACGCTTGCAAAGGCGGCAGATGTGATGGCATTTGCTGCTTTGCGAGGAGCAAGGGGAAATTCGGGAGTTATTTTGTCGCAGTTTTTCAGAGGGATTGCGAAGAGTTTCAAAGGAAAAAATCAATGCGGCAGTGAGGAACTTGCACTTGCGTTAAAAGAAGGTGCGGGCGCGGCATATAAGGCGGTTATGAAGCCGACTGAAGGCACTATTTTGACAGTCGCCAGAGAGGTTTCCATAGGAGCGCAGCTTGCGGCAAACACTGAGAAGGATATAGTCACAGTTATGGAAAAAGCTGTGGAACGCGGGAATAAAGCGTTGGCTAAAACAACGCAAATGCTTCCCGCTCTAAAACAAGCCGGTGTAGTTGACGCAGGTGGACAGGGTTGGATGTTTTTACTTGAAGGCGCTCTGCATTTTCTGAAAAACAATGCGGTTATAGAAAAAGAAGACGCTGCATTTAAAGAAGAAGTCCCTAAAGTGAAGAAATCTCAGAAAACTATAAAAACTGACGATATAAAATATAGATATTGCACTGAATTTATAGTTGAAAAAAAATCAAAGGGACTTGATGTAGAGGACTTTAGAAATACCATATCACCCAAAGGTGATTGCATGCTAGTTATTGATGATGAGGAAATTGTAAAGGTGCATATTCATACGAATCATCCTGGTTTTGTGCTTGAAGAAGCGATAAAACTTGGCGAAATGATCAATCTTAAGATAGACAATATGAAACATCAGCATAAAACTATCATAAAAGAGACGCAGAAAATGCCCGTTTCGGTAGAAGATAAGAAAAAATCAAAACCGAGAGTAAAAAAAGATACAAAACAGAAAGAAATCGCTCTGGCTAAGGAATTTGGCTTTGTAGCGGTTTGTATGGGAAAAGGAATAACGGATATTCTAAAAGACCTTGGTGTAGATAAAGTGATTGAGGGCGGACAGACAATGAATCCGAGTACAGAAGATATACTAAGCGCCGTCAATCGGGTAAACGCAGAGACAGTTTATGTTTTACCGAACAATAAAAATATAATTATGGCAGCGAAGCAGGCGGCGGAACTTGCGGAGAATAAAAAGATTGTTGTTATTGAATCAATAAGTATCCCTCAGTGCATCAGTGCGATGATGAGTTTTAATGATAAAAAGTCAGAAGAAATCAATACAAGAAACATGATAAAAGCTATAGGAAATGTGTCTTCCGCACAGCTTACTTACGCTGTTCGAGATACTGAGATTAATAGCGTTAAGATAAAAAAAGATGATATTCTTGGAATGATTGAGGGAAAAATCACACATGTCGGAAAAGATTTAGATGATGTGCTTTGCAGTGTTGTTTCAAAAATGACTGATGAAGACACGGAATATATCACTGTGTATTACGGAAAGGATATAAAAAAGCAGCAAGCGGAGCGTATGCAAAAAGCGCTTGAAGCAAAATATGCAGATGATGAAATCGAAGTGTCATTTAAAAAGGGCGGTCAGCCGTTGTACTACTATATTATCGCGGTGGAATAAATACTTGCGACATGAAGAAAAAAGGTGATAGGCATAAGCAAGGATATTCAGTATTTAAAAGGTATCGGTGAAAAACGCGCCGAACTATTTAGAAAAAAAGGGATAAAAACAGTCGAAGATTTACTTTACTATTTTCCTCGTTCTCATGAGGACCGCTCACAGATGAAGGAGATTGCCGACTGTGTTGAAGGCGAAACGGTGTGCGTAAGCGTCACCGTTTTTTCGCCTGTAAAGGACGCGCGCGTCAGACGTAATCTGCTCGTTTCAACTATGATTGTAAGCGATTCGACAGGGGCATTAAACGTTGTTTGGTATAATAACAGATACGTCAAAGGACAATTCATGACAGGCGACGAGTACATATTGTACGGTAAAATAACTAAAAGCCGCGGAAAGAAAGAAATGATAAATCCTGTGTTTGAGAAAAAGGGGACGAGTCGTTTTACGGGCAAAATAGTCCCGCTGTATCCGCTTACTGAAGGACTTACTCAAAAAATAGTCCAGTCAGCCATGGAATTTGCGATAAAAGAGGCGGGAAGTCTGGAGGAGTATATTCCTGATGAAATACGTAAGCAATATCACATAGCGGAAATTAATTACGCTATGAAAAATATACATTTCCCTGAGGATTTTGACAGTTATAATATAGCGAGAGAGCGATTTGTTTTTGAAGAATTGCTTATTTTGCAGCTTGCTCTTTCATCGCGGAAGGATGAGAATACAATCAAGGACAGCGTTAAATTTGACGATATTCTTTGCGTGAGAGATTTTGTGAAAACGCTTCCTTTTCCGCTGACAGGCGCGCAGAAAAGGACGCTTAACGAGATTCTGAGCGACTGTAAAAGCGGTAAAATGATGAACAGGCTTGTCCAGGGAGATGTCGGAAGCGGTAAAACGGCTGTCGCGGCGGCGGCGATATATACTGCGGTAAAGAACGGTCATCAGGCGGCAATGATGGTGCCGACTGAAATACTTGCACTGCAGCACGCACAGACGCTTACTGAGTTTTTTGCGGGAATGAATATAAATGTCGTTATGCTTACAGGAAGTATGAAGGCAAAGGAAAAACGGCTTGCATACGATATGATTTCAACGGGCGCGGCTGACGTTGTTGTGGGAACGCACGCGATAATACAGGACACTGTGGGATTTTCAGACCTTGCGTTGGTGGTTGCCGACGAACAGCACCGATTTGGTGTTGAACAGCGGGCAAAACTTGCTGCAAAGGGAAATAATCCGCATATGCTCATTATGTCCGCAACACCTATTCCAAGAACGCTTGCGCTGATTCTTTATGGAGATTTGGATATTTCTGTGATAGATGAACTTCCGCCGGGCAGAAAGTCAGTGAAGACATACGCTGTTGGAGAAAGTATGAGAAAGCGCGTGTTTGCTTTTTTGGAGAAGAATGTCAGCAATGGTATGCAGGCTTACGTTGTATGTCCGCTTGTGGCTGAAACGGAAAAGAGCGACTTGCAAAATGCCGAAATGCTTGCGGAAAAACTGCAATCAATATTTACTTCTTTTAATATAGGTCTTATGCACGGCAAAATGAAACCTAAATTAAAGGAAGCTGTGATGGATGAGTTTGTCAGAGGAGCAATACAGATTCTTGTATCCACAACCGTTATAGAGGTGGGAGTAAATGTTCCGAACGCTAATATAATGATAGTAGAAAATGCCGAGCGTTTTGGTCTTTCACAGCTTCATCAGCTTAGAGGACGCGTAGGACGAGGCGGTGAACAAGCGTATTGTATACTGATCGCACACGGCAATAATGAGGTCACTAAAAAGCGCATGGAAACTATGTGTATTTCCAATGACGGCTTTTATATAAGCGAGCAAGATTTGCAGATTCGCGGACCGGGAGACTTTTTCGGTACTCGTCAGCACGGTCTTCCCGAAATGAAGATTGCAAATATGTTCGAAGACCGCGACATACTCGCTGTGTCGCAGATGGCTGCAAAAGAAATCATGGAAGAAGATCCGAAGATGGAAAGTGATAAATATAAAAAGCTTAGGAAAAGAGCGGATAGGATTATTAATTCGGACATAGTTATGAATTAGAAAAAATTACATGTTTATATTTCTGCAATCTGCATAAATTATGATTGGGTAAACCACTCAAAACTTTATATAGAGGAGAGAAAAACTATGTCAAAAAACAGTAAAAAAGCAGGATTGGAACAGTTTAAGATGGAAGCCGCAAGAGAAGTAGGCGTAACACTTGGACAGGGTTATAACGGCGAACTTACAGCTAAGCAGGCAGGCTCAATCGGCGGTCAGATGGTTAAGAAGATGGTTGAGAGTTACGAAAATCAGAATAAGTAATTTGTACGGACAATAAAAGGAGCTGTTTTTACAGCTCCTTTTATTGCGTCAATTCATATTTTTCGGTGTCATTCCTGTTTTCTTTACATACAGCCTGTAAAAGTGCGAGTAATTGTTAAAGCCGGCATTTGTGCTCGCTTCAAGCAGGGTCTGACCGCTTGAATGAAGCTCGCGCACAAGAAGAATACGCTTATAGTTTATATATTGATTAAGCGTGTAGCCCGTATTTTTTTTGAAGATTTTACAAAGATGATACTTGTTTATAAAGAACTTTTCCGAAAGAAAATCAAGCGTGATTTTTTCGGAAAGATGTTCGTTTATGTACATAACGATATTGCTTATACGCTTATCCATTGATTTCGAGGGTGATATTGCAGACTTTGACCCGTTTAACAGATACAGAAACTCAATTACAACACCGTTTGCGGCAGTGAGTGAGCCTTCGTGTATATAGACATTTATACGATTTATAGGATTGAGAAGCGTATCCTTAACAATATCCGCGGGAATTAGATTACCCGTACCGGGAGGACGGTCTGTAAATATACTTTCAAATTTTTCACAGCGGTTCTGTTCAAAATATTCCGTACTGATATATAAAATTATACGCTCATATGTTTTTTTACTGAGGCATTTAATATGATGCATTTCAAACGGGCGTGTTATAACCATATCATACGGTTTGAGCTTATATACATTTCCCTCTGCGTAAAATTCGGCATCACCGCTCAGAAATAAAACAATTTCGTATACATTATCATGATTATGAAGCTTAAAATCGTTATTATCGGGCTGTTCGTCAATACAGTGTGTAAGTCCGAAAAACATATTCGGGAAGATAGTAACCTCTTTTTCTGTCATAGCAATCACTCCTTACAGCTATTGTATCATATAATGCCAAAAAACTCAATGTTTTTACCAATATATTAGATGAAAATATGATAAAATTGAGGTATTGTATAATTAATAAAAGAGGAATAATAAAATCACAGTCGGGAACAGTGTTTTAATTACCAACTCGGAGGACTTGGGTTTTATATACGCGCTCTTACATATAAGTGCAAAATATCTTGGAATAAAGCCGTAAAGGAGAAAGAAAATGATTTTTGGAGTTGACTATTATCCCGAACATTGGGACAGGGCTGAATGGAAAGCCCAGGCAAAACTCATGAGGGAGGGCGGTTTTAATACCGTGCGTATGGGCGAATTTGCATGGAGGCTGTTTGAAAAAAGTGAGGGTCAGTTTGATTTTTCGCTTTTGGACGAGTCGATTGAGGTTTTGGCAAATGAGGGAATAAAGGTTATTCTCGGCACGCCGACAGCCGCGCCTCCGAAATGGCTGGTAAATAAATACGACATAGTTCAGCGTGACAAGTACGGGCGGAAAAAAGAATGGGGCGCAAGGCGAGAAGGGTGCGGAAATAATCCTGATTACATAAATTTATCTGAGCGTATTGTTCGTGAAATAGCTCGTCATTACAAGGATAATCAGAACGTGATAGCGTGGCAGATTGACAATGAGTTTGGCTGTCACGGCTCCGCGCGCTGTTACTGTGAACATTGCCGAAAAGCATTTTCAAAATGGCTCTCGGAAAAGTACGGCTCAATAGACAATTTAAATAAAAAATGGGGCAGTGTTTTCTGGAGTCTTGACTATGACTCGTTTGACGATATAATTCTTCCATCGTATAATTCCTGCGAGGGTACATACGGTGATTTAATGTCGCATAATCCCGCGCTTGATTTGGAGTTCAGACGGTTTGCGTCCGATACATGGGTGAAATATCAGAAAATGCAGATAGACATTCTGCGTGAATACACAGAAATACCTGTTACGCATAATCTCATGGGGCATTTTTCGGATATAAGCGCGTATGATTTGTCGCGTGACCTTGATTTTGTATCTTGGGACAATTATCCCGACAATCAGTGGGGAACATCCGAATATGAATACGTTTCAATGGCGCATGAAATTATGCGTGGAACAAAGGATAAGGGATTTGTTGTAATGGAGGAACAGTCGGGTCCTGCCGGATGGGACATTCTCGGCTCAACTCCGCGTCCGGGACAGCTTCGACTCTGGACATATCAGGCGGTCGCGCACGGCGCGGAAGGGATTGTGTATTTTCGTTTCAGAACGGCGCTTTTCGGTATGGAACAGTATTGGTACGGTGTGCTTGATCATGACGGTGTCCCGCGCAGACGCTTTTATGAACTTCAACAGACGGGCAGAGAACTTCAAAAGCTTGAACAATACATAATGAACGGAAAGAACCAATATGACGCGCTTATTGTAAAATCCTATGACAATGTATGGGGACACGATATAAAGCGTCATGCGGACAAATACAATTACGAAAATCATTTGTACTCGTTTTACAAGGCAAATGCAAACCTTAATATAAGCGCCGCCGTGTCAGCGGGAGAATATGAAAAATACAAGGCGGTATATATGATGGCATATAATATCGTGACTGACAGAGAGGCAGAGGAAGTAAAGGAGTATGTTAAAAACGGCGGTACTCTTGTGCTGACTTTCCGAAGCGGATGCCGTGACGAATATAACAGAGTTCGTCCCATGGCGCTTCCTGGAGTATTTAAGGAAATAGCAGGTATCGAGGCCGTTGAATTTGACGCGCTGCGTAAGCCTGTAACGGTATGCGGAGAGATAAACGGTACGGCAGAGATATGGTGCGATATTATAGAATGTGTATCGGCAAAAACACTGTGTACATACGGCAGTGAATATTACAAGGGCAAATCGGCTGTAACGGTGAATAATTACGGAAAGGGAACAGTTTATTATGTTGGCTGTGACCTTGACAAAGAGGCGATGAAAAAGCTTGTATCAATCATTTCAAAGAGCGCAGGTATAGAAACGGCTGAGAT
>CAJUEZ010000025.1 GCA_910585485.1 uncultured Clostridia bacterium | reverse complement strand
AAAAAACCCCTTCCATTAGACTTTTATTTTGTCTAACTTTTGGGGTTCACTTCATATAAACGATAGGCTATTTTTCTGTTCACACTCTTTTTTTTGTGAAATTGTAGGATTTATACTCCGCATTCGCAAATTCAAGCATAAACATCTGACTTTTTGACAAAAATGACTGACTAAGCAATTCCATAAATTGCAAATATATGATATGATTAAATAAATATTTTATCAGGAGTGATACTATGATAATAAAAAACGGAAAAACAATACATTTGCAAGGTAAAAACATAAGCTATGTCATATTTGAAAACGATGAAGGCGACCTTTTGCATTTTCATTTCGGCAAAAAACTTGCCGACCGTGATTATTCGCTTATGACAAGCGAATGGGCAGAAGAATGGGGATTTGCAACGAATGAGGTTCCGCTTGATGTTTACGCTCAGGAATATCCTTCATACGGACACAGCGATTTAAGAAATCCCTCTTATCAGATAATAAACAAATACGGTAATGCGGTTTCGCAGATGAAAGTTACGGAATATAAAATTCATCACGGTACGACAGCGGACGTGTGCGGTATGCCATGCCTGTTTAAAGGCAGTCAGAGCGCAGACACTCTTGAAGTAATATTGTATGACAGCGCGGTTGATTTTGAAGTTCATCTGTATTACACGGTTTTTGACGAATACGATATTATCGCGAGAAACGCATTGCTTGTCAATAAATCCGATACACCGATTGAGATAATGAGCGCGTATTCGGCGAGCCTTGACTTGCCGATTGGCGACTATGATATGATACATTTTGCAGGAGCGTGGGGACGCGAGCGCGAAATGATACGCACGCCGTTACAGCTCGGCGTAAAGGTTGAAGCGGAAAACGCGCGCGGCGGAAGCGGTCATCAGATGAACCCGTTTGCGATGATTTGCTCGCGTGACGCGGACGAAACACACGGTGAGGTTTACGGACTGTCTCTGATTTACAGCGGTAATCATTCGACTGCGGCAAAAATTGACCAATTCGGCGGTCTGCGTGTTTTGCAGGGTATAAATCCGTTTTGTTTTAAATGGGATTTAAAACAAAACAAGAGTTTTTACACACCGCAGTCTGTTATCTGCTACAGCGGTGAGGGATTTGGCAAAATGTCGCGCGAATATCATGACGTTTACCGTAACAATCTTATGCGCTCGGAGTTCACAAAAAAGCCGCGTCCGATTTTGATAAATAACTGGGAGGGCACATATTTTGACTTTACCGAGGAGAAACTTCTCAGCATGGCGAAAAGAGCAAAGGAAGCAGGTATTGAACTGTTTGTGCTTGACGATGGCTGGTTCGGAAAGCGCAATAATGACAGGTCAAGTCTTGGCGACTGGACGGTAAATACAGAAAAACTGCCCTCAGGTATAGACGGGCTTGCGAAAAAGATAAATGACATTGGTTTAAAGTTCGGTTTGTGGTTTGAGCCTGAGATGATAAGTCCCGATTCGGAGCTTTACAGAAAACACCCCAACTGGGCGGTTAAGGTTAATGAAAGAAATCCTGTTGAGATACGCCATCAGCTTATTTTGGATTTGAGCCGTGACGAGGTTTGCGACTATGTGATAAATGCCGTAAGCAATATTTTGAAAACCGCAAATATTGAGTATGTGAAGTGGGATATGAACCGTCAGATGACGGATATGATGCGCGGGGGTTATAATCATGAGTACACACTCGGTTATTATAAGGTAATGTCCGCAATTACGGAGGCTTTCCCGAATGTATTATTTGAAGGGTGCAGTGCAGGCGGCGGCAGATTTGACTCAGGCGTTCTCGCGTATATGCCTCAAATCTGGACAAGCGACAATTCCGATGCGGTTTCAAGGCTGAAAATCCAGTATTCAACATCAATGTGCTATCCTGTGTATTCTATTTCAAGCCATGTCACCGCGTCGCCAAACCACCAGGTCGGACGCATTACCGCGCTTAAAGCACGCGGTGATGTCGCATATATGGGTACATTCGGCTATGAGCTTGATATAACAAAAGCCTCAAACACGGAATTTGAGGAAATAAAACAACAGATTGAATTTGAAAAACAGATTCGTCCGCTGATGTGTGACGGCGATTTGTACAGACTTCAAAATCTGTATGAGGGTAATTATTGCTCATGGGAGATTATTTCAAAAGATAAAAAACAGGTGTTTGTATTTGCGTCAAGGGTGCTGGCAGTCGCGCAGTCGAAAAATCCGCGACTGAAATTGCAGGGCTTAGATTACGGCAAGCAGTATAGGGACACTCAAACAGGTGAGATATACGGCGGTGATTTTCTTATGCACAGGGGTATTAAAATTAATTATAAAACAGAGGATTTTGCAACTGAAGTACGGTTGCTGGAAATGTGCTGATACATTATATAGAAAAGGAGTAAGGTTATGAAGTATAGAAAATTAGGAAAATGGGGATTAAAAGTCAGTGAGATTGCTCTGGGAAGCTGGATGACAGATGTGGCGGAAGAAGAAGCGATGAAGGTGGCAGAAGAAAGTGTTGATAAAGCATATGAACTTGGAGTAAATTTCTTTGACTGTGCAGACGGATATTCAGGTGGAGCAGCGGAACGCTTTTTGGGGAACGCGCTTGCAAAGTATGAGAGGAGCAGTTATGTTCTATCGTCAAAAGTATTCTTTCCGACAGGAAAAGGACCAAATGACAGAGGTTTATCGAGAAAGCATATTTTTGAGAATGTTGACAAGTCTCTGAAAAACCTGAAAACAGATTATCTTGATATGTATTTTTGTCACAGATATGATTATGATACTCCTGTGGAGGAGACAATGGAGGCGCTCAGCGACCTTGTAAAGCAAGGAAAAGTTCTCTATTATGGCGTGAGTGAATGGCTGCCGTCGCAGGTTATGGAGGCGCTTAATACGATAGAGAAAAATCATCTTCGTCCTCTAAGCGTAATTCAGCCGCAGTATAATATGATGGACAGATTTATTGAAGACGAGATGATGGGGATTTGCGAAAAGAATGGTATTGGAATTGTTGCATTCAGTCCGCTTTCGCAGGGACTTTTAACCGGTAAATATAAAAAGGGACAGCCTTTACCGGAGGGCAGCCGCGCAACACATCAAGCCGATAGGCAGATAAACAAATTACTCACAGATGAAAATCTTGATAAGGTAGAAAAACTTACAAAGATTGCAGATAAATTGGGCATTACAATGGCGCAGCTTGCTCTTGCGTGGGCATTGAGAAAACCGTGTATGTCAAGTCTTATAATAGGCGCAACAAAACCGCAGCAGGCAGTAAGTAATGCTTCAGCAAGTGGAATTGCGCTTGCTGACGATGTTATCGATGAAATAGAGGCAATTCTTGATTATAAACCGTTTTTCAGAAAGATTGGATAGGGAGATTCTACTGTGACGATATGGGACTGAATATTAAGACTAAATCGGTAAAATCGGAGTATCCGGTGGTATTTAAAATTACAATGGACTGATAGGAGTATGCGCATATGAACCTTGAAGTAATGGACGATGTAACTATAAACGCTGTGTAAAAGCCAAATGCCCTGTTACCGTGGTTGAGTATACCGCCATGGGAGAAAGAGACAATTCAGAAACTTATAATGGATTTTTATACATTATTTTACAGTCGGATTACAAGTTGTTTATACAATATTTATAAGTCATTTACAAATATTGACATTAAAAGGAATAATATGTCTAATACAATAGAAATATACAGAAAGGAAGAAAAAATGAAGTACAAAGTAATTGAAGCAAAAATTATATTAGAGGGAGAAACACAGGAGAAAATAACATACGGACTAAGACATGATAGCGGTACCGTATTTGAGGACGTATCTCCGAACAGAGAAACAGTGGAAAGAATAGCAAAGGATTTTACTAAACGAGGTTTAGCGCCATACCAACTGGAGGATGTACTGATGGATATGGCGGACACCGAAAATGGATTTGAAATGTAACGAAAGGGAGTGATATGCAAGATAATAAGAGCCTTATAATAGGCTCTTATTATCTTGCATATATAAAAAACGGCATCCGAACATATACTCTATTCAGATAATGAAAGGCGAACCTCTGAATCATTATGCAATTTTGTTGATTGACAATAAACAGCGTGTGTGATAGAATATTCGTATGCATCTGTAGCTCAGTTGGATAGAGCACAAGACTCCGATTCTTGGTGCCGCAGGTTCGAATCCTGTCAGATGCGCCATGGCGGAACAAGTTTTGCTTGTTCCGCTTTTGTATTTAAAGCAAGTTTGATGCCCCGCAAAACAATAAAATCAGTATGAGAAATCAACAAAATGTCAATAATCAAAAGGCGGTGTCTGTCAGATGTCGCCTTTTTGAATCTTATGTCATAAAAACGTAACAAATAGTTTACAAGTTAGTGAGTGTTTTTCTATTGACGAGTAATGAATTGAATGGTATAATTATGTCAAATATCTAATAGGCGCAGGCAGTGATTTGGAGGTTAAATAGTGAAAGTAGGATTTAATGTTGAACGATATTTTCAGGTTATTGGAATATCGCTTGCAGTGATAATAGCAACTGTGGCAGTATGTATAGGAATATGGGATTCTAAAAATTCTGATGACATGGCATTGGTAGATAACACCTCCACGGTGGCGGTTGCAAACGGAAAAATAAATATATTGCTTATGGGCACTGATGTTGACGGACTTCGTACAGACGCTATGATGCTCGCAAGCTATGACACAAACACAAAGGACGTAAATATACTTTCTATACCTCGTGATACAAGAATGTATATAGGAAACCGTTACCAAAAGATAAACGCGGCTCATGCTTATGTCGGAAGTGACGGAAAAATCGGTGGTCCGACAGCCGCATGCGAAGCGGTGACAAGACTTACGGGCATACCTATAAATTATTACGTTGATTTTACATTTGACGCTGTCGCGCATGTTGTAAACGAGCTTGGTCCGGTAGAATTTACTATTCCCGACCTTTACGGCGATGGAGTGGGAATGGTGTATGATGATCCGGTGCAGAGTCTTCATATTAATTTGCCGCCGGGCGAATATAAACTTAACGGTCAGCAGGCAGTATGGCTTATGAGATACCGCCATGGAAACAAAGGTCCGAACGGCGAGCCTTTTAAGAGTTATCCGAACGGCGATAAGGACAGAGTGGAAATGCAGCAGAAATTTATAAAAGCCCTTATTGACCAAAAGGTGAACGCTTCCTTGATTCTGAAAATGCCGTCTATTTTTAAAACAGTAAGTTCGGAGATTAAGACAAATCTGACAGTTAATGATATAATAAAGTATTCAAAGTATTTCACTGATTTTACAAGCACGAATATGCATTCATATTCTCTTCCGGGAGAATATGGCGAGGATGGCGCTAACGGTGATGTTTGGCTTCCTGATATGGATGAAATAAGAAAGCTGACAAGAGAGGTTTTCGGTTATAACGCTGATAATATTACAACAGATAACCCGAAGGGTTCAAATGGCTCATCAAAGTCCTCATCAGGCGGAGCATCATCAAATTCATCGGATTCTTCAAGAATGTCCAAAACGACAGATTCATCTAAAACAACGGGCACATCAGATTCATCCAAAGCGACCGGAACATCAGGTTCATCAGGAACGTCAAGTGGTTCAAGCGGTTCTTCATCGGGAACGGGAAATTCATCAAACTCAGATGAAGAATCTTCAGGCGGTTCATATTCTTCATATGAGGAAGACGATGACGATGACGAAACATACGCTGATTATGATGATTAAGACAGCGGTGATGACGGAACTTCCGCCGATGAAGAAGAATAAATAGAAAATTTATAAAAAAAGCTTGAAATTATTGGACATATATGATATACTATGTAAGAAATCGGAATATACTATATTCAGAAAGAGTGGGTTTACCCACTCTTTCATTTGTAATAAGTATTTTAACGATAAACTAAGAAGATGACTCATCAGGAGGAAATATGGCTAATAAAACAGAAATAAAGGCACTGGAAATAGGTGAAAAGATAGCGAAAAAACAAAATGTATATATTGTCGATGTCACCTATAAAAAGACAGAGGAAACGTATTCGCTTTGCTATTATATTGACAAGGAAGGCGGTATAGGCATAGATGAGTGCGAGTTATTTTCAAAGGCGGTCGAGGAATTACTTGACGCTGATGATTTTATAGAAAATAATTATACTCTTGAAGTTTCGTCTCCCGGAGCGGACAGGAAACTTACAAAAGAACGTGAATTTCTTTACTATATAGGAAGAGAGGTTGACGTTAAACTGTATAAGGCAGAAAACGGCGCCAAAGAATTTATGGGAGTGTTAAAAGATTATAAGGAAAATACAGCGTTCATAGATGTGGACGGAAATATTATGGAAATACCTGCCAAACAGGCGGTTTATATAAGATTATCATTCAAGTTTTAGAGAGGAAGATTTATCAAAATGGAAAAAGGATTATTTGAGGTATTAACGGAAATCTGCGAGGAAAAAGGAATTGGCACAGAAGTGCTTATCGACGCGCTTGAAGCTGCGCTGGTGGCAGCATATAAGAAGAATTTTAACAGCGCTCAGAATGTAGAGGTTATTATTGACAGAGATAAAGGCACTGTCGGAGTATTCGCTCAAAAAGAAGTTGTTGAAATCGTGGAGAACGAACAGGAGCAGATTTCTCTTGATGACGCAAGAGCGATAAACGGAAATTATAATATAGGCGATATTGTAAATATAGAAGTAACGCCTAAGAATTTCGGCAGAATTAGCGCAATGACAGCGAAGCAGGTTGTAACGCAGAGAATAAGAGAAGCTGAAAGAGGAATAATTTACAGTGAGTACACAGAAAAAACAAATGATATTGTTACAGGACCTGTTGAAAGAATTGAACGCGGTAATGTTTTTATCGATATAGGAAAAATAGAGGCTATGCTTCCTGAAAAAGAGCAGCCTATCGGAGAAACATATGAGATTGGGCAAATGCTGAAATGTTATGTCAGCGAGGTGAGAAGCGGAACAAGAGGAACGCAGATAATTGTTTCAAGAACTCATCCGGGTCTTGTTAAAAGACTGTTTGAAACAGAAGTTCCCGAAATCTCAGAGGGAATAGTTGAGATAAAAAATATAGCCAGAGAAGGTGGTTCAAGAACAAAGATTGCGGTATATTCAAACGACCCGAATGTTGACGCGCAGGGAGCGTGTATCGGACCAAAAGGTATGAGAGTACAGAATATCGGCGATGAATTGAGAGATGAGAAGATAGACATCGTTAAATGGAGCGAAGATCCTGCGGAATATATTACGGCAAGTCTTAGTCCTGCCACAGTGCTGTCAGCGGAGATAAACGAGGAAGAAAAGAGCGCGCGTGTGACTGTTCCGGAACATCAGCTTTCACTGGCGATAGGAAAATCAGGACAGAATGTGCGTCTTGCCGCAAGACTTACCGGTTGGAAGATAGATATAAGCGCCGAATAAAGGGAATGGAGATAAAAATGAAACACATACCAATGAGGATGTGTATCGCATGCAGAACAATGTATCCGCAGCATGAACTTATACGGATTGTCAAGGACAATGAACAAGGCGAAATAAAACTTGATATGGAAAAAAAAATGTTCGGACGGGGAGCATATATTTGCAAAAACATCGATTGTATTCATCAGGCGGAGAAAAAACGGGGGATTGAGCGTCATTTTAAATGCGAAGTCCCAAAGGAAATATACAAGCAAGCGGAGGATTTGATTTGAACAATAAATTTCTGGGACTGCTTGGTCTTGCGAAAAGAGCCGGCAAGGTATCCGCAGGAGAGGAGATATGCTCTGGAGTTGTGAAAAAGGGCATTTCAAAGCTTATTATAGTTGCATGCGACGCATCTTATAATACAAAGAAATCAATAACTGATTCCTGCAAATATTATAAAGTGAAATATGTAGAGGCGGGAAGCAAGTCGGAACTTGGGAAATTTACGGGCGCGTCTTCCCGCGCGGTAGTTTCCGTGAATGACGATAACTTTGCGAAAGCAATTTTAGATAGATTAAATTAATCCCTCAGGGACATGGAGAAAGGGTGAAAGCAATATGGCAGAAACAATAAAACTTGGAGAAGTGTCAAAAAATCTGAAAATCACAAACAAGGATATAATAGCAAAGCTTGCGGAATACGGAGTAGAACTAAAAAGTTCAGCAAGTTTGGTAGATGAGAATACTATCGGTCTTATTCTTGATATTTACACGCAGTCAAACACTGTCACAGAGGAGGAAATCCTTGAAATACGTGACGCGGCTGTAAAGAAGAGTGCGAAATCAGAGGAAAAAGCGAAGAGCGATAAGGCGAATGAACTTCCTGAAAAAGAAGAGAAAAAGGAAGTCAAGGCAGAAACAAAGAAGACCGAGAACAAAACGGCAGAAAAAACAACCGCTAAAGAAGACGTCAAAAAAGACAGTGAAAAACATACTGAAAAAGTCTCTGACAATGCGGAGGATAAAAAGAAGAGAGAAAAGCATAAGAAGTTGGCGAAAAAGCAGTCCGGACAAAAAATTGATTTAAGTAATGTAGATCATTCCAATACCGACGAGGAATTTATCGTGAAAACCGAGGAAAGAAAGCGCTATGTCGATACGCGTCAAACCATTGTAGAGCTTGACACGATTGAGTCGCGCGAGCGCATTGAGGATATGGTTCCCGATAATATAAAGATGGATAAAAAAGGCGGAAAGATTAAGAATAAAAAGGGACAGAAAAACCGCCGTGAAAAAGAAAAGACTCAGCCTCAGCCCAAGAAGGAAATTAAAGCTAAGGTAATTACAGAAATAGAAATTCCGGAAACAATAACAGTTGGAGAATTTGCCTCAAAGATGGGAAAAACATCGGCAGAAGTTGTTAAAAAACTTATGATGCTCGGAGTTATGGCTACGCAGAATCAGGCGATAGATATTGAAACGGCGCAGCTTATAGGCGAGGATTTCGGAATAACAGTAAAACAAGAGGTTGTTCTTACCAAGGAAGATATGCTCATGATTGAGACAGAGCATGAGGATAAACCGGAGGACTTGATTTCCCGTCCGCCTGTAGTTGTTGTAATGGGACACGTTGACCATGGTAAGACTTCGCTTCTTGACGCAATCCGTCACACAAGCGTGACAGATACCGAGGCAGGCGGTATTACACAGCATATCGGCGCATACAGCGTCAAGCTGAAGGATAGAGTAATCACATTCCTTGACACACCGGGACATGAAGCGTTTACAACAATGCGAGCGAGAGGCGCGCAGGTAACTGACGTGGCAATTCTTGTTGTTGCCGCGGATGACGGTATCATGCCGCAGACGGTCGAGGCTATTAATCATGCCAAAGCTGCCGGAGTAACAATAGTTGTAGCTATAAATAAGATTGATAAAGAAGGCGCGAACCCTGAAAGAGTTAAGCAAATGCTTGTTGAGCATGATGTTGTTCCTGAGGAATGGGGCGGCGATACTGTCTGTGTTGAAATCTCGGCAAAGAAGAGAATTAATATTGACGGACTTCTTGAAATGGTATTACTTGTCGCGGATATGAAAGAACTTAAAGCTAATCCTAACAGAGAGGCGCAGGGTACTGTTATAGAAGCGGAAATAGATAAGGGCAGAGGTCCTGTGGCAACAGTGCTTGTACAGAACGGTACTCTTAATGTTGGTGACTTCGTTATTGCCGGAACTGCTGTCGGAAGAGTGCGCGCTATGATAAATGATAAGGGAAGACGAGTTAAAACAGCGGCGCCGTCAACACCGGTTGAAATTCTTGGTCTTTCGGAAGCGCCGTCGGGCGGTGACACTTTCATGGTTGTTGCAAATGAAAAGCTTGCGCGCGACGTTGCGGAGCAGAGAAAACAGCAGATGCAGGAGACAAAATTTAATCAGGTTGTTAAAGTGTCTCTTGATAACTTGTTCAGTCAAATTGACGAGGGTAATATGAAAGAATTGAACGTTATTATCAAGGCGGACGTTCAGGGAAGCGTTGAGGCTGTTAAGCAGTCTCTTGAAAAGTTGTCTAATGACGAGGTTCGAGTCAGAGCGATTCATGGAGGAGTAGGCGCGATTAACGAGTCGGATGTAATGCTTGCGAATGCGTCTAACGCTATAATTGTCGGATTCAACGTGCGTCCGGACGCGGGCGCTGTCGCTTCAGCAGAGCAGCAGGAGGTAGATATAAGACTTTATCGTGTAATCTATCAGGCTATTGAGGAAATCGAGGCGGCTATGAAGGGTATGCTTGACCCTGAATACAAAGAGGTTGTCCTTGGCTATGCCGAGGTGCGCCAGACATTTAAAGTGTCAAATGTCGGTACAATCGCGGGTTGTTACGTTACACAGGGTAAAATTCAGCGTAACGCTGAAATACGTCTTGTACGTGACGGAATTATCATTCATGAGGGTAAGATTGACAGCTTAAAGAGATTTAAGGACGACGCGAAGGAAGTCAGTGAAAATTTTGAGTGCGGTATCGGTATTGAGAACTTTAACGATATTAAAGAGGGAGACACGTTAGAGTGTTTCACTATGGAGGAAATTGAGAGATAATTAAAATTTGCGAAAGGAATTTTCTATGGCAAGAATTGATAAAATCAACGAGGAAGTAAAGCGTGAACTTGCGAATGTTATCCGTGATTTAAAAGACTCGCGGATACCTCTTATGACAAGTGTGGTAACAGTAAATGTGACAAATGATCTTCGATACGCAAAGGCTTATATTTCGGTTATGGGAGATAAAGAAACAAAGGAAAAAGCCATGCAGGGATTAAAGAATGCCGCGGGTTTCATACGCCGTGAAATAGGAAAAAGAGTGGATTTGAGATACACGCCGGAATTTATCTTTGAACTTGATAACTCAATTGAGCATGGGGCAAATATAGAGCGTCTTCTCAATAATTTGAATAAAAAATAAATGGGGGATTTATCATGCAAACTGTTATTGACAAAATAATGAACGCAAAATCTGTAGCGGTGTTTCCTCATGTCAATGAGGATCCTGACGCGCTCGGGTCATGCTTCGCATTTGCCAAAATGCTTCGCAAAATAGGAAAACAAGCGACAGTTTACATCAGCGGGAAGGTGGAATCAAGGCTTGCGTTTATAGGCAGTGATTATGTTATATATCATGATGGTATCGAGCATGACCATGATCTTTGCGCGTGCCTTGACTGCGGAGATATAGACCGTATAACGGAACGTAAGGCGCTTTTTGACGAGATAGGAAATTCAATTAACATTGACCACCATTTCACGAACACATTGTTTGCCGATGCTAATTATGTCGATGGCAAAGCCTCAGCGACGAGTGAGATTTTGTATGAGTTATTTCAAAAAATGGGAGTAGATATTGATGATGATATTGCAAAGGATTTATATACGGCAATATGCTCAGATACAGGCTGCTTCAAATACAGTAATGTAACACCTAAGACAATGCGCGCCGCGGCTAATCTGATAGAATATAATTTTGACCATGCCGATATTGCGAGACTGCTTTTTGACAATGAGTCGCTTGCGGCAATTAAGCTTAAAGCTGAGATTATGGGCGGGATAAAATCTTATGCGGGAGGCAAAATTTCTCTTGTGATAACCGATGAAAAGATTGGTGAAAAGTATGGACTTAGCAAAGAGGACATTCCAAATCTTGTGGATATTCCGAGACGTATTGAAGGAACGGAAGTTGCCGTTTGCATAAAACGGGTAAAGGACGGATTCCGCATAAATCTCCGCTCTAACGGTGACGCGGACGTGGCTAAGATAGCGATGGAATTTGGCGGAGGCGGACATGTCAGAGCGGCGGGAGCAACAGCGCATTTCGCGACACTGCAGGAGGCAGAAGAAACCGTTATCAAGGCTTGCGTAAAAGAATTAGAGGATATGTAATGAATGGTATAATCATTATAGATAAGCCGATAGGGCGAACATCGCACGATATGGTAAATATAATGCGAAAAATAACCGGAGTCAGAAAAATCGGTCACACAGGAACGCTTGACCCGATGGCAACGGGAGTATTGCCTATATGTATAGGAAATGCCACCAAAATATCGGATATGCTGACGTTATCCGATAAAAGATATATAGCTGAGTTAGTGCTAGGCATGACTACGGATACTCAGGACGCTGACGGAACTGTGCTGACAGATTGCGCTGTAAATTGCGGCGAAGATGAAATACGAGAGGCAATAGGCAGATTCGTTGGAGAAATCGAGCAGGTACCTCCTATGTATTCGGCAATAAAACAAAATGGAAAAAAGCTGTATGAACTTGCCAGACAGGGTATTGAGATTGAACGCAAAAGCAGAAGAGTTACGATTTATTCGATAGATATTTTGAAAATTGACAAAGAGCGCGTAACTATTGACGTTTCATGCTCAAAAGGAACGTACATAAGAACGCTTTGCGAAGATATTGGTATAAAACTTAAAGTGGGCGCGTATATGAACACGCTCCGAAGAATAAAGACGGGTCCGTTTGGTGTAGATGAAAGTTATACGATGTCTGATATAGAGACTTTAAAAAGTGAAGACGCGCTTGAAAGCGCGCTTATTCCTGCCGATAGAATGTTTATGGAGTACCCTAAAGCCGTGCTGAATACAAAGCAGGTGAGAAGTATTACAAATGGGGTGGCAATGACTTATCGAGGAGAAGAAGGACTGTCTTACAGAGTGTATGACGAGAACGGTTCTTTTTTGTGTATATCAAAGATTGTTGACGGCAGATTAAAATTAGAAAAATCATTTTGGAACTAAAAGGGGGCGGCAGTAATGGAAATAATCCGTGACAGAGTTGATTATGACGGCACAGTAGTCGCGCTCGGAAACTTTGACGGACTCCACGTTGCCCATATGACGATAATAAGGAATGGCATACAGTATGCGCGCGAGAATAATTTAAAAAGCGGCATACTTCTCTTTGAAGAGAATACAAAAGGTGTCACGCGCGGTAAAATTGAACTCATAACTCCAAATGAGGCAAAAATAGAACTGCTTGAACGTGAGAAACCAGATTTTGTATTTATGGAAAAATTCAATAAAGAGTTTATGCGGAAAACACCCGATGAATTTGCGCGTTATTTATCCGAAAATCTTCGCGCTAAAGCCGTCTGCGTAGGGTATGATTACAGTTTTGGCTTTAAAGCGCGGGGAGATGTGAATATGCTGAAAGCGCTCGGGAAAAAGTATGGTTTCGATGTTATTGTTACGGAAGCTATAAAGCTGAGGGGAAAAATTGTTGCCAGCACATACATAAGACAGCTTATAAAATCCGGCGATATGGAGGAGGCAGAACGTTTTTTGGGAAGACGTTACTGCATTGAGGGGAATGTTATAAGAGGAAAACAAAATGGCAGAAAAATGGGTCTGCCGACAGCCAATGTTCAATATGACATAAATATGGCGCTGCCTATGGAAGGTGTGTATGCCGGTATAACATATGTAAATGGCGGAAGGTATAAAAGCGTCATCAATGTGGGAAAAAATTTGACCTTTGATGCCAAGCACCTGACAGTGGAAAGTCATATTCTCGATTTTGATGAGGATATTTACGGAGAATATATACGCGTAAGCTTTGCGAAACGTTTGCGCGGTGTAATAAAATTTGACAGCATGAATGAATTAAAGAAACAAATACAACATGATATGGAAATTACATCCAAGATGGATTTATAGAAAGGGGACAATGTTATGTTTACAAGCGTTATTCTTGCGGCGGGAATGGGTACGAGAATGAAATCCAAAATGCCGAAGGTAATTCATAAGGTTTGCGGAAAGCCGCTGTGCAAATGGGTAATAGACGCGGCTAAGGAAGCGGGTTCGGAAGATGTCTGCGCCGTTATAGGACACGGGGCAGATGAACTTCGCAAAACTATCGGCGATATTTGCAGTTTTGCCATACAGGCAGAGCAAAAGGGAACGGGTCATGCGGTAATGCAGGCGGCAGATTTTATAGAAAAGGCGCAGACGGTTGTAATTCTGTGCGGCGATACACCGCTTGTAAGATCGGAAACGATAAAACAAGCCGTTGAATACCACAACAAAAATGGCTCCAAGGCAACAGTTATGACTGCGATACTTCCTGACGCGACTGGCTATGGACGCATTGTAAGAGACGCGGACGGCAGTGTTATAAAGATTGTTGAGCAGAAAGATGCGACAGAAGAGGAAAAGAAAATACGCGAGGTAAACTCAGGTATGTTTGTTTTCGACGCGCAGTCGCTTATGTACGCGCTCGGCAAGATAGAGCCAAACAACGCTCAGGGCGAGTATTATCTTACGGACACACTGGAAATACTGATTGCGGCAGGTAAAAAGGTAGGCGCGTATACCATAGAGGACAGTGACGAGATACATGGCATAAACGACCGAGTATTGCTCAGCAGAGCGGAAGAGGCTATGCGCCGCAGAATAAACGAGATGCATATGCGAAACGGCGTTACGATGCGTATTCCTGAAAGTATTTATATAGAGGACGGCGTGGAAATCGGCACCGATACGGAAATCCAACCGAATGTTACGATAAAGAGCGGAACGAAAATCGGCTCAGACTGCGTGATAGGCTCGGGAAGTGTATTGGACGGAGCGGTAATTCATGATAACGTGGATATTTTAAGTTCTGTAATCCTAAATTCTGAGGTGGACGCGGGCACTCATGTCGGACCGTTCGCGTATATTCGTCCGAATTGCCATGTGGGAAAAGACGTTAAGGTCGGAGATTTTGTTGAATTGAAAAATTCAAATATAGACGACGGCACAAAAATTTCACATCTGACCTATATAGGCGACAGCGATGTCGGCAAGAGAGTGAATTTTGGCTGCGGCACAGTAACGTGTAATTATGACGGAAAAAATAAGTACAGAACCGTAATCGGCAATGATTGCTTTGTCGGCTGTAATACTAACTTTGTTTCTCCTATTAATGTCGGAGACGGCGTGTATATAGCCGCAGGCTCGACTATTACCGAGGATATTCCTGAAAACAGTCTGTCAATCGCGAGAGCGAGACAGGTAAATAAAGAGGGTTGGAAGGATAAGAGAAAATAAGATGGGTATCATGGATATTATAGGGCAGATAAAATCTGCCCTTTTTGGGCGCAATGAAAAGAATAAAGAGGAGATTATACCAATGTATATTGTAGCAGGTCTCGGAAACCCTGGTAAGCAGTACGACATGACGCGTCATAACATAGGTTTCCATACGATAGACTATATAGCGGAGAAATACGGAGCAAAATTAAATAAGCTGAAATTCAAAGCAGTGTACGGTGAAACCGTAATAGGCGGTGAAAAGGTGTATCTTGTAAAGCCGCAGACATTTATGAATTTAAGCGGCGACTCAATTATTGAAATGGCAAAGTTTTATAAAGTGTCTTCGGAGAATATAATTATAATAAACGATGATATTTCACTGGACACGGGCAGAATAAGAGTGAGAGGAAAGGGCAGCGCGGGAGGACATAACGGGTTGAAATCCATCATATACCGCCTTGGAAGCGATAAATTCCCTCGCGTGAAGATGGGAGTAGGTGCGCCTAAACATGAGGATTATGATTTGGCGGATTTTGTTTTAGGACGTTTTACAAAGGATGAAATCCCTGTTATGGAGGAAGCGATAAAGAAAGCGGAGACAGCCGTTTTTGAGATAATAAAGAACGGTGTGGAGTCGGCGATGAATAAATGCAACAGTAAATAGAGGTAAAAAATGAATTTTTCGGATATTTTAAAAAATTACCCTCCGTATGAGGGCATTGTGAAAAATCTGAATAATACACCTATGTCGGTGGCAGGAGTTGTTGAATCGGCACAGGGACAGCTTATATACGCGCTCAGCAGAGAAAACGCGTCCTCGGCGCTCGTTATATGTTATAGCGATATGGAGGCGAGAAAGCTTTATAGCGATATGGAACTTTACAGCGAGAATGTGCTGTATTTTCCGGCTAAGGAGTATATCTTTTATAATATTGAAACTTCGGGACATCAAAATGAAAACGCGCGTATAGCGGTTATAAAAAAGCTGACAGAAGGCGGTCAATATATCGTTGTAACAAGTCTTGACGCGATATTGCAATATACGTCCGATAGGAATGAATTTAAGGAACTTAGCGTGCGATTTATGCTCGGAAAGCAGTTTGACGTAGAGGCTTTAACGCGCAGATTGGTTGAAATGGGATATTCGCGCGAGGACAGTATAGAAGGCATGGGACAGTTCGCCATACGCGGCGGTATCCTTGATGTTTTTCCGCCGGGTAATGACAATCCGTACAGAATTGAATTTTTTGACGATGAAACTGATTCAATACGTGAGTTTGACATATATACTCAGCGCTCCATGGATAAAGTTGACGAGGCTGTCGTTGTGCCTGTCAGAGAGGCAGTCATTACTGACTTGAAGCGTGACGCGCTTATAGCCGAGCTTGAAAAAAGAGTGAAGAGCGCGAAGCGTAAAAAGAGCGATGAATCCGTGTTTATAGAAACAACAAACGCGGATATAGAGAGTCTTAAAGAAACGCGATATTTTCCGTCTATAGATAAGTATGTGTCACTTTTGTATGAGGATATACCGTCATTGACGGATTATTTTTCGCAAGACGACCTTGTTTTTATTATAGACCCTAAGCGCATAAGCGAGCGAGGCAAAAGCTTTGAATGGGAGAAAAATGAGGCTGTAGCGGAACTTAAGGAAAAGAGAATACTCGGCGTCTATAAAGATAAGTTTTACTGTGACTATTTATCAAGGGTAAAGGAACTGTCGGAGAAAAAACTTATATCGCTTGACGTGCTTTCACATTCGGGAGGCGAGTTTAAGTATAAACATCTCGAAAGCTTTGTCACAAAAACGACAGTATCTTTTCATGGCAAAATTGAATATCTATATGAAGATTTGCGGAACTGGCAGAGCAAAAACTATACATCCGTCATATTATGCTCCACGCGCGGAAGAGGTGAGAATCTTGCTGGAGTGCTTGTTGATAAGGGAATACGCGCGAGATTTATCTTTGCCGAGAATACGGAAAAGATAGATTTTCGTCAGGGCGAGACCGTCATAATACGCGGCGAGCTTAACAAGGGATTTGAGTATCCTGAAATTAAGTTTGTACTTGTTTCCGACCATGAAATTTTTGAGAATAAAAAGAGCCGCAGACGGCGCAAGGTCGAAAACGCGAACCGCATAAAGAATTATACCGATATAAGCGTAGGTGATTATGTTGTTCATCAGACGCATGGTATAGGTCAGTATATGGGAACGCAGAAAATGACTGTAAACGGAACGACAAAGGATTACCTGAAAATACAGTATCATGGGACGGACTCTTTGTATATTCCGATAGACCAGCTTAATATTCTCTATAAATATGTTGGTAATGCCGATAAGAAGTTGAAACTCAGCCGTTTGGGAGGAAGTGACTGGAGCAAGACTAAGCAGCGGGTTAAGCAGTCCACGGAGGAACTTGCGAGAAAACTGGTCGCGCTGTATGCAGAAAGGGAAAAAGCAAAAGGATTTGCCTACAGTTCGGACACACCTTGGCAGAGAGAGTTTGAAGATACTTTCGCCTATCAGGAGACGGAGGACCAACTTCGTTCAATAGAAGAGGTCAAGTCTGATATGGAGAAGGAAAAACCTATGGACAGACTTCTTTGCGGCGATGTCGGCTTTGGCAAGACGGAGGTTGCTTTGCGTGCCGCGTTCAAGGCTGTGGGCGACTCAAAGCAGGTTGCGTATCTGTGCCCGACAACGATACTTGCCATGCAGCATTATGAAACCTTTTTAAAGCGAATGGAAAACTTTCCGATAAGAGTGGAAATGCTTTCGCGTTTCCGTACCGCGGCAGAGCAGAAAAGGATATTAAAGCAGCTGAAAACGGGCGAGATAGACATAATTATCGGAACTCACCGCATACTTTCCAAGGACTTGGAATTTAAGGATTTAGGACTTTTAATAATAGACGAGGAACAGCGTTTCGGTGTGGCGCATAAAGAGCGATTAAAGGAACTTAAGCAAAATGTCGATGTTCTTACTATGACGGCTACTCCGATACCGCGCACACTCCACATGGCAATGACGGGCGTGCGAGACATGAGCGTGTTGACTGAGCCGCCGGAAAACCGCTATCCTGTCCAGACGTACGTTTTGGAGGATAATGAAACGGTTATAGCAGATGCTATAAGGAACGAACTTTCCCGCGGCGGACAGGTGTTTTATCTGTATAATCGAGTACAGGGGATTCACCGCAAGGCGGAATGGATAAAGTCCATGTTCCCTGATATACATGTGGCGGTAGGTCACGGGAAAATGAAAGAAGACGAACTTGAAGATATAATGTATGATATGGTAAACGGTCAGACAGACGTGCTTGTCTGCACGACGATTATTGAAACGGGACTTGATATTCCGAACGCAAATACTATAATAATCGAAAATGCTGACAAAATGGGCTTGGCACAGCTTTATCAGCTGCGAGGACGAGTGGGACGCTCAAATCGTGCCGCTTATGCCTATCTTACGTATCATCGTGACAAAATATTGTCAGATATAGCCTCTAAAAGACTTCGAGCTGTAAAGGAGTTTACGGAGTTTGGCTCAGGCTTTAAAATTGCTATGCGAGATTTGGAAATAAGAGGCGCGGGTAATATTTTAGGACCTGAGCAGCACGGGCATATGGACGCTGTAGGATATGATATGTACTGCAAACTGTTAAAAGAGAGTGTAAACGAGGCTCAGGGAATAAAGACGGAGGATAAGGCGGAGGTGACTATTGACATCAGCATAGACGCTTATCTTCCCGAAAGCTATATCAGAAACCATAATCAGCGTATTGATATGTATAAAAAAATCGCGTCTATCGAAACACAGGACGATAAGTTTGAGATTGAAGACGAACTTATCGACCGTTTTGGCGACATTCCGAAGGCGGTGCAGAATATTATAGATATCGCAGCGATGAAAATGCCGGCGAAAGAGGTCGGAATCTTTGAAATATCCCAGACTGCGGACGCGCTTTTGCTCAAATTTGACGAGCATTATGTGGACGCGAATCTTGTCATGGGTATGGACAGAGCATACCCTAAGCGCATAAAACTGCTTTCGGGCGAAAAGCCTGTTATAAGCTTCGCAATGCGCGGCGAGCATAAAAAAATACTTGAGATTGTAAATGATTTATTATCTTTTATAAAGGATTTGCAAAACCATGAGGAATAAGGTATAATTAAATAAAAACGTTAAGGAGGAATTTTAAATGGACGCAGTACAGAAATGGGCAAACGAAAGAAAGATAGCAGACCTTATTAAGGTGCTTGAGGAGCGTGATTTTGGCGCGGTTATGGCAAAGGATAAGGAGGACGCGAAGAAAATTGTTATGGACATGATACCGGAGGGTTCAACTATTGCCGTAGGCGGCAGTGTGACGCTGAACGAAACAGGCATACTTGACGAAATCAGAAGCGACAAGTATAAATTTATTGACCGATACAACACTCCTAATTTTGAAGCGATGCTTGATAAATACAGAGAGGGTTATACGGCAGATGTGTTCGTTTCGAGCACTAATGCTGTAACGATGGGCGGACAGCTTGTTAATATTGACTGTACAGGTAATCGTACAAGTCAGATAGTGTTCGGACCTAAAAAGGTTATTATAGTCGCAGGTGTGAATAAGATTGTTGAAACTGTCGAGGACGGTATAAAGCGAGCTAAGTCAATCGCGCCGATGAACGCGAGACGTATTACGCACAAGACACCGTGCGCGACTGACGATAATATAAAGTGTACGGACTGCCGCTGTGACGCGAGAATTTGTAATGTAACAAGCATTGTTGACGGCTGTCACTATTTCCCGAAACGTATTACAGTTGTGCTTGTTCCGGAGGAACTGGGTTATTAAATTACATAAACTGAATGCATAAACAGAAAGAACACCTTATGGTGTTCTTTTTCGGTTGAGCCGATATGCCGATTCGGGGCGGATTTTATAAAATTTCGTTGTCATCATTATAATTTAACTCTTAACTATATCCTGCGCGGAAAAATGTTTGTCATTCTTTATCAATAATTTTCATACAATACGAAAAAATTCCAAAAAAGCATTGATATTAGAATGAATTTTAGTTATAATATAATAGAATGGTTATAGTGTGATAAAGTACACTAACAGATTTAATTTGAAAGGAACAATTAGAATAATGGACAGTAATAAACAGATGGCTCAGCTTTTATTTGGAAATATTACAAAGGCGCCTGAAGACTATGAAATGATGTACCCAAAACGAAACCTTGAAGAAGGAGCGGTTGTAACACGTTTTGCTCCGAGTCCGACGGGATTTTTGCATTTCGGTGGTTTATTTGCGGCATTTGTCGAGAAGACTGCCGCTATCTCCACAAATGGTGTGTTTTATCTGAGAATAGAGGATACTGATAAAAAGCGTGAAGTGGAAAACGGAGTAAGTCTTATAGTAAAAGGACTTAATGATTTTGGAATAGAAATTGATGAGGGCATGCTGTCCGAAACGGAAGAAAAGGGTGAGTATGGACCTTATATGCAGAGCAGACGTACTGAGATTTATCAGTCGTTTGTAAAGTCACTGGTAGAAAAAGGGCTGGCATATCCGTGTTTCATGAGCGAGGAGGAACTTGCTCAAATACGCGAAAAGCAGGAGAATATGAAACTTTTGCCTGGTGTTTACGGCGAGTTTGCCAAATACCGTAATATTTCAGTTGAGGAAGCTGAGAAAAGAATAGAGAACGGCGATGAATATGTTGTCAGATTGAAATCGCCGGGCAGCGAGGATAAGCGTATAAAATTCAAGGATGTTATAAAGGGTGAAATTGAAATGCCTGAAAATATTATGGATGTTGTGCTTTTGAAAAAAGACGGAACGCCTACATATCACTTCGCTCACGTGGTTGACGACCATTTAATGCGGACAACTCATGTTATACGAGGTGACGAATGGATTTCTTCAGTACCAATTCATTTGCAGCTATTCTATCTGTGCGGGTTGAAACCGCCTAAATACGCGCATATTTCTCCGATTATGAAAGAGGAAAATGGAGGAAAGAGAAAGCTTTCAAAGAGAAAAGATCCGGAGGCGGCTGTAAGTTACTACAGCAGCGTGGGGTATCCAAAGGGCGCTATATGGGAATATCTGATGACGCTTGCAAATTCAAATTATGAGGACTGGCGCCTTGCCAATAATGACGCTGATATAGCTGATTTTAAATTCACATTCTCAAAGATGAGTAAAGCCGGCGCTCTCTTTGATATAGTAAAACTTGCGGATGTAAGCAAAAACTATATAAGCAAGCTAAGCGCCGAGGAGGTCTATGACCTTGTCGCCGATTGGTCGCAAGAGAATAACGATAAGCTTTATAAGCTTCTTGTGGATGATGAGGAGTATGCAAAATCCATTTTTGCAATAGAACGTGGCAATGCAAAGCCGCGTAAAGACATTGCGTCATGGTCGAACGTGGAAAACTATGTGTCATATTTTTACTCTGAATTATGGGACGGAAAGCGTGATTTTGCTGATAATTTGTCCAAAGCTGATATGATAGAAATTATTGAAAAATATAAGGAAATTTATGACGAAAACGACTCGGCTGAAAACTGGTTCCCGCAAGTGCGTGATATGGCTGTAGATTTAGGTTACGCGAAAGCGCCTAAGGAATACAAGAAAAACCCCGATGATTTCAAGGGACATGTCGGTGACGTAGCCGGTGTAATTCGCGTCGCCGTAACAGGAAGACGCAATACACCCGATCTTTACGAGATATTGCAGGTGCTTGGCAAGGACGAGGTAATGAAACGTTTTGACGAATCAATAGAAATTTTACGGGCTTAATAAAATCACTAATCACAATGTTTTTGCAGACGCGGTATCCTGTGCGAAAACAGAGATTTGAATGATTTTCTTGCGGACTTTGTAGAAAGAGGAAAGGAATTTTGTTAATTATGGAAGATATGATCAGCAAAAATTTTATTGAGGAAGCTATAGAGAAGGATTTGGAGAAAAAGGTTTATGACCATGTGCAGACGCGTTTTCCGCCTGAGCCTAACGGTTATCTGCATGTCGGTCATGCAAAGGCAATCAGCATAGATTTCGGTATGGCTCAGAAGTATGGCGGAACATGTAATCTCCGTTTGGACGATACAAATCCGACAAAGGAGGACACAGAGTATGTTGACGCGATAAAAGAGGATATTGAGTGGCTTGGTTTCAAGTGGGACAAGGTACTTTACGCTTCAGATTACTTTGACGATATATACGCGGCGGCAATTAAGCTTATAAAAAAGGGAAAGGCATATGTGTGTGACCTTACTCCCGATGAAATACGCGAATATCGCGGTACGCTGACTGAGGCGGGTAAAAACAGTCCGTACAGAGACAGAAGTGTTGAGGAAAATCTCGACCTTTTTGAGCGAATGACAAAGGGAGAGTTTCCTGACGGGGCAAAAGTGCTTAGAGCAAAGATAGATATGGCATCGCCGAACCTTAACATGCGCGACCCGATACTCTACCGAATTTTACGCGCGCACCATCACAGAACAGGCGATAAGTGGATTGTTTATCCGATGTATGACTTCGCTCATCCGATTTCTGATACTGTGGAGGGTGTTACTCACTCTTTGTGCTCGCTTGAGTTTGAAGACCACAGACCGTTGTACGACTGGGTACTCCGTGAGGTGGGTTTTGAAGCACCGTCAAGACAGATTGAATTTGCGAGAATGAATTTGAATTATACGCTTACAAGTAAAAGACGTTGTTTAAGACTTGTAAAAGACGGTATTGTTTCGGGATGGGACGACCCGAGAATGTCAACGCTTTGCGGTATGCGCAGACGCGGTTATACGCCTGAGTCAATACGTGATTTTTGTGAGAGAATAGGAGTCGCGAAAGCGAATAGTGTTATTGATTTTGCGCTTTTGGAAGCATGTGTAAGAGAAGATTTGAATAAAAACGCGCCGCGCGCGATGGCTGTTTTGAGACCTATAAAACTGATAATTGATAATTATCCTGAGGGACAAGTTGAGGAAATAGAGGTTGAGGTGAATCCCGAAAACCCTGAAATGGGCAAGCGCACGGTGGAATTTTCGCGCGAACTCTATATAGAAGAGGACGATTTTATGGAGGAGGCGCCGAAAAAGTATTTCAGACTTTCTCCGGGACGCGAGGTGCGCTTAAAGGGCGCGTATTTTGTGACTTGCACAGGCTGCGATAAGGACGAAAACGGCAACGTAACAGCTGTACACTGTACCTATGACCCCGAAACTCGCGGAGGTGATGCGCCTGACGGACGTAAGGTAAAGGGTACAATTCATTTTGTAAGCGCCGCCCATGCGATTGACGCGCAGGTACGTCTTTATGACAGATTGTTCACGGTTGAGAATCCGTCTGATGAAACAGGTGTTAATGATTTTACAGACAATCTTAATCCTGAGTCAATGGTGGTATTGAAAAATGCGAAGCTTGAAAGCAATTTAACGAATCTGAGCGTAGGCGATAAATTCCAGTTCCTGAGATTGGGTTATTTCTGTGTTGACCCCGATTCAACACCGGAAATGCCTGTGTTCAACAGGACAGTTGCTCTGAAAGATAGCTGGAAAAAGATAAACAAATAAGGAGATTGGAAAAATGAAAGATTATACAAAATTCATGGCTGACAGAGTCAAAACAATGAAGGGCAGCGCTATCCGTGAGATGTTTAAGCGTATGGCTGACCCTGAAATTATATCTCTTGCCGGCGGAAATCCTGCCGCTGAACTTTTTCCAAGTGATGAACTTTCAAAAATTGCCGGAAAAATTCTTATGACAAGTCCAACGCTCGCGCTTCAGTACGGAACAACGGACGGTTATCCCAAAATGATTGAATGTGCGAGAAAACGCGCGGCAAAAGTAAATGCTGTTAGCGATGATGACTCAATACTTATTATGACCGGCGCGAATCAGGGCATAGATTTGACAGCAAAAGCGGTTCTTAATAAAGGTGATAAAATTATTGTTGAAAGTCCAAGCTTTATAGGAAGCTTAAACGCGTTTCGCGCATATGAATCACAGCTTATCGGAGTGACTGTGGATGATGATGGAATGAATATGGACGAACTTGAAGAAGCGCTTAAAAACAATGAAAATGTAAAGATGATTTACACAATCCCTACTTTTCAGAATCCTACAGGAGTGACCATGTCGCTAAATAAAAGACAGCGCATGATAGATATAGCGAATAAATATGACGTTCTTATTTTAGAGGATAATCCGTACGGAGATTTACGCTTTTCCGGTGAGGACGTGCCAACAATAAAGTCGCTTGATACTGAGGGTAGAGTAATATACGCAGGCTCATTCTCAAAGATTCTGTCACCCGGTATGCGTCTTGGATATATTGTCGCGCCAGCGCCTCTTTCTGAAAAGATTGAAATGCTGAAACAGGTAAATGATGTGCATACTCCGATGATCACTCAGCTTATGTGTGTGGAGTTCATGAAGAAGTATGACATTGATAAATATATTGAAAAGAACAGAAAATTATATGGTGAAAAATGCAAAGCGATGGTCAGCGCGATGGAAAAGTATTTCCCCGCCGGAAAGGTGACATGGGTAGTTCCCGAGGGTGGAATATTCCTGTGGTGTAAATGTCCGACAATCAATGATATTACACCGGTTGTAGACAAATGTCTTGAAAGAAAGGTCGCTATTGTACCCGGTTCAAATTTTGACACAGACATATTTGCGCCGTCAAATATGTTTAGACTTAATTATTCGTCAGCAACTTTGGAAAATATTGAAGAGGGTATTAAGAGACTGGGAGAAGTGCTGACAGAAATGCTGTAAATTATAATTTACACTAAATAATCTGAAAGGAATGAAAATAATGGACGATAAAAAAATAATCTTTTCCGGCGCACAGCCGTCGGGAACTTTGACTTTTGGAAACTATCTCGGAGCAATACGCCAGTGGGTAAATCTGCAAAAGGATTATCACTGCATTTACGCAATGATGAATATGCACACGATTACAGTACGTCAGACACCTGCGGAATTACGGAAAAGAACGCTGGAACTCTTGGCGCTGTATATTGCCTGCGGAATAGACCCCAAGGAAAACACTTTTTTCATACAGTCGCATAATCCTAACCACGCAGAGCTTGCATGGGTACTTAATTGTTACACATATATGGGCGAATTACAGAGAATGACGCAGTTCAAGGATAAATCTGCAAGACACGCTGAAAATATAAACGCGGGACTTTTTACATATCCCGTTTTAATGGCTGCTGATATTTTATTGTATCAGGCGGATTATGTGCCTGTCGGCAAGGACCAGATGCAGCACATTGAAATATGCCGTGACATTGCACAGAGATTTAATTCAATTTACGGCGATGTATTTAAAATACCCGAGGGTATGCTGCCAAAGGTCGGAGCGAATGTTATGAGTTTGCAGGAACCGACAAAGAAAATGTCAAAATCAGACCCTAATCCA
>CAJUEZ010000024.1 GCA_910585485.1 uncultured Clostridia bacterium | reverse complement strand
GAGTTGTTAAAGCTTGACACAAAAATATGCGATGTGGAATATAAGACCGTAACAGGTAAAATAGTTGTAAAAGGCGCAGTGTGCGTATGCGCTCTCTATACAGATGACGAGGGGAAAATACAAACTATGGAATCTGAGATTCCTTTTACTGAAGTGTTTGATTGTGACGATGCCGGTGATGAAACTGTTTGCGATATTGATTACAGCATTTCAGACGTTACATATGAAGTTGCCGAGGACGGCGACGGTGACAGAAGAATAGTATCTTTAGATATAACCATAACCGCTCAGATAAAAGCAACTGAGAATGTATCGGTGGATATGATTTGTGATTGCTATGAACCTTTTATGAAAACGCAGCTTCTTAAAGAAGAGGTAGAATTGGAGGAGGTTGTAGCGCGTCCATACACACAGAATACAATACGTGAGATGATAGAGATTAATTCAGGCGCGCCGGGTATATCAGGAGTATATGATGTCATAACAAGACCATATATAACGAAGGCTCAGCTTCAAAACGGAAAACTGCTTGCCGAGGGTAAGATAGAGGCATACATATTGTATTTAACTGACAGTAACGAAAGTCCGGTATATAGTATGAAAAAAGAACTTCCGTTTAGTTATCTGTTGGAATGCGACAGTACGGAGGAGGATTTGATTCCTGAAATTAAGGCGGAGGTTAAGCATACCGCGTATAATCTCAGTGTCGCGGGAGATATAGAATTAAGATGCATTCTTGCTTTGAATGCTAATATCGTCAGAAAAAGAAAAATAGAACTGATAAATGATGTTGTTACAGAAAATAGAGATGATGGAGATAAAAAGGGTATAGTTATCTATTTTGTTCAAAAAGGTGACAACTTATGGGAAGTTTCAAAGAGATACGCTGTGCCTCAGGAAGAAATAATGAAGTTTAATAACATGGCAGAGGAATGTAAATTGGAAAAAGGAAGCAGATTGTTTATTCCGGGCATGTAAGAAGAAAACAGGATTGCGTATGCAATCCTGTTTTTACAATTTAAGCGAAGAAGAAATCTGCTGTCATATCAAGGTAATTACCGCCCGAATAATTACCATAACGCTCATTTACCTTTTCCTTAAATTCGTCCGCACTTTTACAAGCAACCGCAATTTCCTTTAAGTTTTCAATATAATCAATCTTAGTCTGAGCATCCTTTAAATCCTCAGGAGTATAATGTGATGTTAAAATCAAATCATATCTCTTTGCAACATATTCTTTAAGCCGTACGATAATCGCATCCGCGTGCGGCGCGCCTGCAACGATTGAATGACAATCGTGCCCGAGCATATGCGTGTAAACTGCGTTGATTTCAGGAATTTCAATGTCAAACGCTTCTTGTGTCGAAGTGATGATAAAATCAATACCGCCGATTGTAACTTTACCCTCACTTATGATATTTGTTATCTCGTGTATAGAATTATCAAATATCTCACCGAAAGCCGCTGTGAAATTGTCAATAAGCGCTTTACCTCCGCCATTTTCGGAATATTCTTTTGCGTTCACTGTCGCATACTTCGGAACGTTTTTCAGGCACTGCGCGCCTGCGCCGTGATATGCCACAAGCATACCCGATATTTCAACATTCAGACCGTTTATATATTCTTCAAACTCACTGTTGTTGTCAAAGAAGCACGGGGACTCGATAACTACAGCCTTACCGTCCTTTTCTACGATAAACACCTCATCATCAATAAAATCATTTGTCTTGTAAGCGTGCAGCTTAATACCGCCGAAATCATATACGTTCATCTCGCCCTTTGTTAAAGTTACTTTTGTAAATGTATTCTTATTCATAATAATATCCTCCATATAAAAATATTTATTGGTCAAGATGCCGTCCGCTCATCTCCTTACCCTGTGATTACAGTATAGCACCACCATAAACCCCTGTAAAGTACGCACTTTTTTGTGGTATAGTTACTCCTCGGTTACTCTTAGGCAGTTTCCAATTGGTAACTTTTTGATAGCTATGCGGTTTAACGGCAATAAAATTTTTTTGAAATATATAATTTGTTGACTATAACTCTGCGAAATGGTATAATTGAAACGATATTAAAGCTATAAGGATGTGACAAAAATGTCTGAATGGAATGCGAAGCAATATGCTAAATTTTTAAAAGAGCGGACCCAGCCTGCAATTGATTTGGCAAACAGAATAAATTTATCAAATCCGAGTGAAATTTTAGACATCGGCTGTGGTCCCGGAAACAGCACCCGTGTGCTTTATGATAAATTCCCAAAGGCGCATATTACAGGCGCGGATAATTCGGAAAATATGCTTGAACAGGCAAAAGTCAACAATCCTGAGCTTGATTTTATACTTTTTGACGCAAATACAGATTTTCCTAGGCTCGGGCAAAAATTTGACGTTGTTTTTTCAAACGCGTGTATTCAGTGGATACCCAATCACAAAGAGCTTATACCAAAAATGATGAGTATATTAAAAGACGGCGGTATTCTCGCGGTACAAACGCCGATGAATTATAAAGAGCCTATTCATATAATAATATCAGAACTTGTCAGGAGCGAAAAATGGAAGGACAAATTTGCAAAGCCGAGAATTTTTTATAATCTTATGCAAGGTGAATATTTTGATTTGCTGTCGGATATATCATCTGATTTTTCAATATGGGAAACCGTTTATTGCCACAGAATGGCATCTCATAACAGTATTATGGAATGGTACAAGGGAACGGGCTTAAGACCGTATCTGGTAGCTCTTAATGAGTCCGATGCAAAAGAATTTGAGAATGATGTTTACAGTGAAATTGTAAAAGCTTATCCCATACAAAAAAACGGAGAAATTATTTTCAGATTTCCGAGGTTTTTCTTTACCGCGGTTAAATAAATTTAAACAGACTGATAACACATTTAATAAAAACACTGTATTCCATTTGGAGTACAGTGTTTTATTTATAACAGTAATTCCGTCATCACCTTGCCAATATCAGCGTCAATACAAATCGCTTGCTTTTCTATTTCTTTTGGTACGCATGGCATACCTAAATTCACGCAAGCGTATGACGCGTTTTTATTTTGCGCTGTCATCTGCCAAAACGGATATTTTATAATGGCAGGTGTATTGGCTCCCACGCCAAGTTCAAGAAACAGTATATTCTGATTTTTATACCTGCGCACGAATTCATTATACCGCATAGCCGCATTATACCATCCATCGTCCTGAACAAAGCTGTCATCACACCTTAAATTCATAGTCATGGGCACACCGCAGACAGGGCATTTCGGAATAAGCTCGGTTGGTATCCTCATATTCTTCTGCGCCGATACCATTTGACGAACAGCGTCCTCATTGTCATAAGTTTTATTGTGACAAGCCTTGGAGCATTGCCATAGTCCATAGTCGCCCTGAGTATAAAACAGCCGCTTTTTATCAAAGCACGCAAGCTGAAATTGATGGTCTACATTTGTTGTAATCACAAAATAGTTTTTATCCTTGACAAGCTTTAATAAGTCTTGGTACGGTTTTCCCGCGCTGACGCCATAGCGGTTTATAAAAATGTGTCTTGACCACCATGCCCAATATTCCTCTAATGAATTAAACGGATAAAAACTGCCCGAATACATATCCTTTATTCCGTATTTATCCCGAAAATCGGAAAAATGTTTGTCAAACCGTTCGCCCGAATATGTCAGACCTGATGAGGTTGACATTCCAGCGCCCGCGCCTATTAAAATTGCGTCAGCCGTTTCAATTTTTTCTTTCAGGAGATTTATATTATCTGAGTAATTTTGTATAGATTTCTCTGTCCTCGTTCTTAAAAACATTAAAAATCACCTTTTCTATTTTTGATTTTTTCAGGTATTCCGTAACTGTATTAACCGCAATTTCTGCCGCTTTCTCATTTGGAAAATGAAATTCGCCTGTTGATATACAGCAAAACGCAATAGATTTTATATTATTTTCCTCCGCCTTTTTCAGACATTCAATATAATAGGATTTAAGCAGTTCGCAGTCTTTTTTGGCTAATGTGCCGTGAACAATCGGACCGACGGTGTGAATAATATAATCGCACGGCAAGTTGTAAGCCTTTGTGATTTTCGCCTGACCTGTTTGTTCCGCGTGACCTTGCTCACACATCAGAGCGTCACATTCAAGTCTTAGCTGAACACCTGCGTAAGTATGGATTGCGTTGTCAATACATTTATGACAGGGGACAAAACAGCCGAGCATTGCGCTGTTTGCTGCGTTAACAACAGCTCCGCATTTAAGCGTCGTTATATCACCCTGCCATATATACAGCCTGTCACGGACAGGGAAAAGGCTATTTACATCTGTTATGCCTTTGTCCGCTGTTTCACGCTGTAAATATTCGTTCTGGATTTTTATAAACTCATCATATATTGCCTTTGGCGCGCGTATGTTCATAAGCGAGCGCAAAAGCTGCTTTTTCTCCGTAATGCTGTTTGGAATTTTAATATCCGAATATTGTTTAGACTCTTTAATAAGATAATCAAGCAGAAAATGCAATCTCTCATTTTGCGTCATCCTATCATCTCCTGAATTTATTATAAAGCTTATTACGTATTTTGTAAAGTACGCATAAATTTGTACCATAGTTACCGTACGGAAACTGTATTGACAAATATGATGTAATAGTATACAATGGATACATAGTTTTGAATAGATACATAGAAAGGATAATGACTATGAGAAAAGAATTACCCGCATGTCCTGTTGAAACAACCTTAATGCTTATATCAGACCGTTGGAAAGTGCTGATTATACGTGACCTGATCAGCGGTACTAAGCGTTTCGGCGAACTGAAAAAGTCTGTCGGCAATATTTCGCAAAAAGTTCTGACTTCCAAACTGCGCGCAATGGAGGAGGACGGACTTTTAACACGCGAGGTTTTTCCCGAAGTGCCTCCGCGCGTGGAATACACGCTGACTGACACAGGTTACAGCCTCAAAGCTATCCTTAATTCTATGACTGATTGGGGTACAGCATACAAGAAAAAACATTCAGATAAAAATACCGTTTAAAAAACGGTATTTTTTTACCAAAAACAGTTGTAATTTTTGCGTTTTTAAGATATAATGAAATATGATTGGCAGAATGCGAAAAAGGAAGTATTAAAATGAAAATATATAACACTATTGCAAGACAGAAACAGGAATTTGTTCCTATAAATAAGAACGAGGTCAAAATATATGCCTGTGGTCCTACCGTATACAACTATATTCATATCGGCAACGCGCGTCCGCTGATTATTTTTGACACGCTCCGCCGTTATATGGAATACCGCGGTATGAAAGTGACGTTTGTGCAGAACTTTACCGATGTGGACGATAAAATGATTAACCGCGCTAAAGAGGAAAACACAACAGTTAAGGAATTGGGCGAGCGGTTTATCGGAGAATACTTTAAGGACGCGGAGGCTCTCGGTGTTCATAGGGCGACAATTCATCCGAAGGCTACGGAAAATATTGACGCGATTATAGACGTGATAAAGAAGCTTGAAGAAAACGGCTATGCCTATAATGTTGACGGAGACGTGTATTTTTCAACAAAAAAATTCAAGGAATACGGAAAATTATCAAAACAGCCTCTTGAAGATTTGGAGGCGGGAGCAAGAATAGATATAAACGAGCATAAAAATGACGCAATGGACTTCGCACTGTGGAAAAAGCAGAAGGAGGACAGCGAAATAGCGTGGGAAAGTCCGTGGGGAATGGGAAGACCGGGCTGGCATATTGAGTGCAGCGCTATGGTGAATAAATTCCTTGGCGAAACGATTGATATTCACGCAGGCGGACAGGATTTAATTTTCCCGCACCACGAAAATGAAATAGCACAATCGGAATGCGCAAACGGCAAGCCATTTGCGAATTATTGGATGCACAACGGCTATATAAACATTGATAACCGCAAAATGAGCAAGTCACTCGGTAATTTCTTTACCGCGCGTGATATTATAGAAAAATATGACGGCGAAACGGTAAGATTTTTCATGCTGTCGGCGCATTACAGAAACCCTGTTAATTTTTCGGACACATTGATGGAGCAGTCTAAGTCGGCATTGGAGCGTGTTTATACGTGTCTTTCAAACCTTGATTTTCTTCGTGAAAACAGTGAGGACAGAGAACTTAATGACGCTGAGGCGGAACTTTCAAAAAAGCTTGACGAGTGCAAGGATAAATTTATTTCCGCAATGGAGGACGATCTTAATACAGCCGACGCGATAGCGTCAATATTCGATATAGTGTACGCGTCAAATACCGCGCTTTCCTCTGAAAGTAAAAACGCGCGCGAGGTAATTGAAAAAACTATTTCACTTATACATGAACTCGGCGACGTTCTCGGTCTTTTCGGCAGAAAACAGGAAAAGTCTGTTGATGCTGAGGTTGAGGAGCTAATCGAAAAGCGCAATAAGGCGCGCGCTGAAAAGGATTGGGCAGCGGCGGACGCTATACGCGACAGATTGAAAGAAATGAACATAGAACTGAAGGATACTCCTTTAGGTGTAAAGTGGTCATATATAGGGGAATAGAAAATGTTAATCAAAAGTAAAAAGCCGTCACAGCTTGCGCCTCTGACGCTGGCATATATAGGCGACGGAGTGTATGAACTGTTTGTGCGTACACGCGTGATTGAGGAGCACGAAAATATGCCTGCGTATAAACTGCACAAACAAACTGTACAGTATGTAAAGGCACACTCGCAGTCAAACAGTATAACCGCAATGCTTCCGAGTCTGACAGAAGAGGAAACGGCAGTGTTTAAGCGTGGACGTAACGCAAAGTCCAATACTGTTCCAAAGAATGCGGACTTAATGGATTATAAGCGCGCTACGGGCTTCGAGGCTCTTATAGGGTATCTGTATCTTATGGAGAAAACAGACAGGCTTAACGAATTAATGAATATAGCGTATGAAAATGCGTTAGAAAATAAAGTGAATTAACCAAGGAGGATAAATGACAATGGATAAAAAAAGAGTCACAGAGCTTTCGATTATTGCGAACAGAGTTCGTAAAAATGCTCTGACTGCCGTGTATAATGCGGCTTCGGGACATCCGGGAGGTTCGCTGTCTATAGCGGACGTGATGACACTTCTTTACTTTGAGGTAATGAACGTAGACCCAAAGAACCCGAAAATGGAGAATAGGGACAGGTTCGTACTGTCAAAGGGGCACACTGCTCCCGCGCTTTACGGAGTGCTTGCAGAGAGAGGCTTTATTCCTGTTGAGGATGTTGCAACATTCAGACACATTGACAGCTATCTTCAGGGACATCCTGATATGAATAAGGTGCCGGGAGTAGAGATGTCAACAGGCTCGCTCGGACAAGGTGTATCTGTTGCGGGCGGTATGGCGCTGGCGGCAAAACTGGATAATAAAGATTACAGAGTTTATTCAGTTCTCGGTGACGGAGAACTGGAAGAGGGGCAGGTCTGGGAACAGGCAATGTTTGCGGCTCATTATAAGCTTGATAACTTTACTATCTTTGTGGACAATAACGGTTTGCAGATAGATGGAGATATTACAAAGGTAATGAACCCTACTCCGATAGATGAAAAGTTTAAGGCATTTGGCTGGAACGTAATCGTAACAGACGCGCATGACTTTAATAAGCTTCTTGATGCTGTTAATCAGGCTAAGGCTGTTAAAGGCAAGCCGAACGAGGTTATTATGAAGTCAATAAAGGGTAAGAATGTATCATTTATGGAAAATAATCCCGCATGGCACGGTGCGGCGCCTAAAAAGGATGAATACGAGCAGGCAATTAAAGAACTTGACGAGATAATAAAGGGATTGGAGGCGAGTCTGTAATGGCAAAGAGAGCGACAAGAGAGTCATACGGAGCGGCATTGGTTGAATACGGAAGCAATCCGAATATTGTTGTGCTTGACGCAGACCTTTCAAAGTCAACCAAGACAGATATGTTCAAGAAAACATATCCCGAACGCTTTATAAATATGGGTATTGCGGAGGGCAATATGATGTGCGTTGCCGCGGGACTTGCCGCAAGCGGAAAAATCGCGTTTGCGTCAACCTTCGCAATGTTCGCGGCAGGCAGAGCGTTTGAGCAGGTAAGAAACTCAATCGGATATACAGGACTTAATGTTAAAATAGGCGCGACGCATGCGGGTATTTCTGTAGGCGAGGACGGCGCATCGCATCAGTGTCTTGAGGATATTGCGCTTATGCGTTCAATTCCGGGAATGGTTGTAATTAATCCCGCTGACGACAGAGAGGCAATGCAGGCGGTTAAGGCGGCTATAGACCATAACGGACCTGTATATATGAGATTCGGACGTCTTGCGGTTGAAGACGTAAACGATGAAAATTATAAGTTTGAACTTGGAAAGGGCGTTCAGCTAAAGGACGGTGCGGACGCGACTATTGTCGCTACGGGTCTGATGGTAGAAATGGCGCTGAAAGCCGCTGAAATGCTTAAGACAGAGGGTATCAGCGCGCGCGTTGTAAATATCCACACCATAAAGCCTATTGACGAGGAAATTATCATAAAGGCGGCTAAGGAAACGGGCGCTATAGTAACAGCCGAAGAGCATTACATTATGGGCGGACTCGGAAGTGCTGTTGCTGAGGTTGTATGCGCTAATGCGCCGGTGCCTGTTAAGATTATAGGCACAGACCGTTTCGGTAAATCAGGAAAGCCTGCCGAACTTTTTGAGGAGTACGGACTGACTCCCGAAAATATCTTGAAGAACGTTAAAGAAGTAATAAAGCTTAAAAAGTAAGGGCGGTGCAGTATGAAAAAAAGACTGTTGATTCTTTTATCGGTCTTGCTTGTGATGGCGGGACTTTGTTCTTGTAAATCAAATAGCGGCGCTCTTAATCACAGAATGGCTAAGACTGTTCCGGAAATTGATCCGGTAGCTTTAATAACGGCGGAGGACGTTGCTTCTGTCGCCGGATATATGCCGGTTGTTGAGGAGTCTGAAACCGGAAGAGATGGGAATGTTGCAACTGTTTTTTACAGGAGCGAACCTATAGGTCAGCATGATATTGTTAAAGTGAAGGTGACGCAGTTTACGGAATCTGTCACAAAGGACGAAATATCAAAAAAATATGAAGAGGCTAAATCAAAAAGACAAAGCGCGGAAATTGTACCGAGCATGGGTCAGGAGACATATATTGCCTTTCCGTCAATAGTTATTTATGACAGAGGCTGTATAATTGAAATTACGGCAGGCTCGGGAGCGGGAGATGAACAGAAAAATCTGCTCAAAAGTTTTGCTAATATAGCCGCGGGAAGAATTGAGGAAATGATTTCTGAATAGAACTGAAATAATCATCAAGAATGCTGATTATACAAAGAAAGAACGACTTAGGTCGTTCTTTCTTTGTATGTTAATAAATTTGTGAGAAATGTAACCAAAAGTGCTTGATTTTTTTTAGTAATTATGATACAATAACAAAATTTGACTTTGAGAGTAAATTATGTTATAATATAAACAGCGAGAAATTTGTTTTTTGGAAAGGCGGGAAGAAAGATGTTTAGTGTCGGCGATAGAGTTGTACACCCGCTGCATGGCGCAGGTACGGTAGAAGAAATAAAAGAAATGGAAATTGTCGGCAAAAAACGTCGATATTATGTTGTTAGATTTGCTATAGGCAATATGGTGACTAATATACCTATTGAGAACAGCGATAATATAGGAATACGTCCTGTAATAGATAAGCAAGAAGCGAAAAAGGTGCTTCAAAGTTTTAGAGAAGCGGCAGTTGAGGATGACGCAAACTGGAATAAGCGCCAAAGAGATAATCTTATTAAGATTAAATCGGGTGATATTTATCAGGTTCTTTTGGTTTTAAAAGAACTTATGTATCGTGAGAAATTAAAGGGACTTTCCACAAGTGAAAGAAAAACGCTCTGCTCGGCAAAACAGATAGTTGTAAGCGAACTTGTTATGTCGGAAGTAGCTGATATAAGCGATATTGAAAGCATAATGAACGATACCGTAGAAGCGTTAGTTTAAATAACAGCACATTTCATTATAGTGGAATGTGCTTGTTTTATATATGGAGGAATAATGAAAGTTACAGCAGTTATAGTTGCGGGAGGAAAAGGCACAAGAATGGGTGCCGGTAAAAATAAGGTGTTTTTAAAGATGATGAATAAGGAAATTCTTTGTTACACAATTTCAGCGTTTGAGAATAATAAAAACACGGACAGTATTGTCGTTGTCACAGCTAAAGATGATATAAAAGAATGTGAAAGACTTGTAAACGAATATTGTTTTAATAAAGTTATCAAAATTACCGAAGGAGGAGAAACGCGTCAGGAGTCGGTGATAAAAGGACTGAGAGAATGCAGCGGAGATATTGTGCTTATACATGATGGAGCAAGGGCACTTGTTACGGATAATGAAATAAACAGCGTGATTTCGGATTGTATAAAATACGGCGCCGCGGCGGCGGGGGTAAAATGTAAGGACACCCTTAAAATATCGTTGGATGGATTCATAGAAGAGACACTTGACAGAGAAAAAATATATCAAATACAGACTCCTCAGGCATTTTACCGTGATGACATATTGTCTCTTCATGAAAAAGCGTGTATAGAAGGGTTTTCCGCGACAGATGATTGTATGATAGCGGAACATTACGGAGTTAAGATTAAAATAAGCGGGGGAAGTTATGATAATATAAAGATTACGACTCCGGATGACATGATAATAGGTGAAAAGATTTTGAAAACAAGGAGTGTGGATTAAATGCGTATAGGACAAGGTTATGATGTTCATAGATTTGCAGAGGGAAGGGAGTGCATAATATGCGGGGTGAAAATTCCGTATGAGAAAGGTCTTTTAGGTCACAGTGACGCTGATGTCGCGCTGCATGCGCTTTCTGACGCGCTTTTGGGAGCTGCCGCGCTTGGAGATATAGGAAAGCATTTTCCGGATACAGATGAGAAATATAAGGGCGCAGATAGCCGAGTGTTATTAAGAGACGTTGTTTTAATGATTTCACAAAAGGGATATGCGGTGGAAAATGTTGATGTGACAATAATAGCGCAAAAGCCTAAAATGTCTCCTTATATTGAAGAGATGCGAAAGAATATCGCGGAAGATTTAGGAGTGAATATCAATTTTGTTAATGTAAAAGCGACAACAACCGAAAAACTTGGTTTTGAAGGCAGAGGCGAGGGTATATCCGCAATGGCTGTCGCTCTTTTAAAATAGGAGGTAATAGCTTTGAATATATATGATTTTGATGAAACTATTTATGATAGTGACAGCACAAAGGATTTTTATTTTTATTGCCTGAAGAAATATCCCAAGATTCTCTGTACTGTTCCGAGTATGGTATGGAACTTTTTTCTGTATATACTGGGAATAAAGACAAAGACACAGTTTAAAGAAAAGATGTATAGGTTTTTGAGATGTGTTCCGGATATTAACGGCGCGGTTGATGATTTTTGGAATCAGAACGAGCAAAAAATCAAGCAATGGTATATTGACAGGCAGCGTGAAGAGGACATTGTAATATCCGCCTCGCCCGAATTTCTTCTAAAACCAATATGCGAAAGACTGAGAATAAAAAATCTTATTGCTTCAATAGTCGATAAAGAAACGGGACTATATACCGGTGAAAATTGCTGGGGAGAGGAAAAAGTAAAAAGGCTGTATGAGAAATTTCCGTCTGCCGTATGTGATGAGTTTTTTTCTGATTCTTTGTCAGACGCTCCTCTTGCCGCTATTTCCAAAACGGCAAAAATAGTACGCGGAAATGAAATTATAGAATGGGAGGAATATAAGCCGTCTAAGATTAAGATGTTTTTTTCGCGGGAGTTTTTGGCATTTTTGGTTGTTGGCATAATAAACACTGTAAGCAATGTTATATTTTCAACTATATATTCACTGTTTATTCCAAGCACTACCCTTGCGTTTTTTCCGGGATATATAACATCAAATATAGTGTCATATTTGCTTAACAGTTATCTGACTTTTAAGGAAAAACTCGGTTTTGTAAAGTTTATTAAATTCTTTATATCATATATACCGAATTTTATAATACAAACAGTCATTGTGTATTTATTTGATAAATTCATTCACGGACCAAGTGTTATTGCTTATGCTCTCGCGGCAATAATTGGTGTGCCTGTGACATTTGTCTTTATGAAACTATTTACTTTTAAAAAAGAAAAATAGAAATATCTTGAATGTATTTTTATAATGTGGTAGAATTAATATATGATAGTAAGCATAAGAGGAGCATATCATTAAAATGATGTGCTCCTTAATTTATGCTATACTATATAAGAAATAAGAATATTAAAAAAGACTGATACAGAATTACTGTACCAGTCTGACAATAAATCACGGGTCAAGGTGATGTATATCACGAGGGAAGAGGCTTGCCTCTCTGATATTTGAAAGACCCAAAAGCTTCATCACAATACGCTCAAGACCAATGCCTAGTCCGCCGTGAGGCGGCATGCCATACTTGTGAATATCAATATACGCGCCAAGTTCATCAGGCTCAATGTTGTATCTCTTTAGTTTTGCAAGCTGTTCTTCATAATCGTGTATTCTCTGACCGCCGGTTGTGATTTCAAGACCGCGGAACAAAAGGTCAAAACTTTCCGCCAATTTCGGGTCGTCTTTAGAGTCCATTGCGTAGAACGGACGCTTTAAGCCCGGAAACTTCTCAACAAATATAAACTCACTGTCGAACTTTTCTTTAGCATATTCGCATAGTTTAACCTCGTCTGTAGGGTCAAGGTCAAACTGATTATGCGATTTGCCTAAAATATCAAGAGCTTCAAAAAATGTGACGCACGGAATATCTTTAATAACCGGTAAAACAGCGTCAAGCATTGAAAGTTCATGCTCGTAGTTCTCGAAAAGATACTTCATCACATATTTAAGCATTGCGGTTTCCATTGCCATTACATCGTGCATATCCTTTATAAAAGCCATTTCAAAGTCAAGACCGATATACTCGTTCAGATGACGAGTTGAATTATGTTTCTCAGCACGGTAAACGGGAGCAATTTCAAATACTCTGTCAAAGAACGCGACACACGTTTGTTTATAAAACTGTGGACTTTGAGCGAGACAAGCGTCTTTGTCAAAGTATTTCAGTTTAAATATATTTGCGCCGCCCTCCGCGCTTGCAGCGCAAATTTTCGGCGTATGAATTTCCGTAAATCCCTGAGAGAGCATAAATTCACGAAAACCTGATACAACACCCTCGCTTATTTTAAATACTGCTCTTTCCGATGGGTGACGGAGCGCGACAGAACGGTGAGCCATAGATGTTTCAATAGAGCAACCAAGTTTTTTGCTTGAAACGTGCAGAGGATATTCTTCCGCGGGCATCGACAGTATTTCAAATGAAGCAAGCTGAATTTCGTAGCCGTAATTTGCGCGCTTTTCCTCAGTCACCACACCTGTAACCGTCACATACGCGCCCTCACGCAGAGCGTCAAAATCTCCCTCGCATGCGCCTTTGGAGTATACCGACTGTAAAATGTATTTTCCGGTACGCAATATAACAAATGTAAAACCGCTCATTTTTCTAAGCTTATGGACGCATGCGCTAAAGGTTATTGAGCCGCCTGCAGCCTGCCTTAAATCTTCCAAAGTGAGATCAGCGATTAACTGTGAGCCGTCTATTTTTTTCATATATACCACCTCTTACTTTAATTTCTCAGTTAATAATTCTTTTGCAAGTTTCGGATTTGCTCCCTTTCCCGCAAGGCGAACCACTTGCCCCATGAGAAATCCGAAGATTTTTTGATTGCCGTTTTTGTAACTTTCCACACTGTCAGCATTTTCAGATATAATCTTATCAACTATAGTCTCAAGTCCCGATGCGTCATTATCCATAATAAAGCCGTGTCCCTTTGCGATATTCATGGGTTTGCCGCCGTTATCAAACATAATTTTTAAAATATCTTTGGCGGCATTTTTTGAAACTACGCCGTCTGTTGACATTTTTACAAGTTCAGCCAAATCGGCAGGGGAGAAAGTAACGTCTGAAATTGTCTTTTCAGATTCGTTCAAATTTCTGTTGAGTTCCACCAGCATGAGATTTGAAATCTGTTTATAGTCAGGATTAATCTTTACAGCCTCGTCGTAAAAGTCTGAAAAGTTTTTGTCAGAGATGATTAAATTTGCGTCATCTTCGGGTAATCCATACTGCTCCGTGTAACGCTTAAAACGAGTTTGAGGCATCTCAGGCATTGAATTTTTTATTTCAGTAATGTCCTCGTCAGAAAGAAGAACCGGAGGAATGTCAGGTTCGGGGAAGTAACGATAATCATGTGCTTCCTCTTTTGAACGTAAAGCTTTTGTATCACCGTGGTTATCATTATAGCGTCGTGTTTCTTGAACAACACTGCCGCCGTTATCAAGTATTTCAGCTTGACGGTTAATTTCGTACTCAATCGCGCGTCCGATAGCTTTAAGCGAATTAAGATTTTTTAGTTCCGCGCGCGTGCCGAATTCGGTTGAGCCTACAGGCATAATTGAAATGTTTACGTCCACACGCATTGAACCTTGCTCCATTCGGGCATCGCATACTTCGGCATATTTCAGGCGAAGCGCGATTTGCTCGACAAAATCTTGCACTTCCTCGATAGAGCGGAAGTCAGGCTCGGTAACGATTTCTATCAAAGGTACGCCGCAGCGATTATAATCAGCCATAGAAATACCTTCATAATCATCGTGCACGAGTTTACCCGCATCTTCCTCTATATGAATACGGTTTATGCGTATATCCTTGCTGCCCTTAACTGTAATATGACCATCTGTGCATATTGGATGCTCAAACTGTGTTATTTGATAAGCTTTGGGTAGGTCGGGATAAAAATAGTTTTTTCTGTCAAACGCGCTGTAATTGTTTATAGTACAGTCAGTGGCAAATCCCGCCTTTGCAGCGAGTTTTACAGCACCCATATTAAGAAGGGGAAGAGTGCCCGGAAGTCCGGAACAGCGAGGACAAACACGCGTGTTTTCACTTCCGCCAAACTCATTTTGGCATGCACAGAAAACTTTTGAGTCCGTCAGAAGTTCCGCGTGAATTTCAAGTCCTATAACAGGCTGGTATCTCATATTTCAGCCTCCTTTCTGGTAAAGTCGTGTTCAAAGCGGTCACACACCGCTATTATGGTCTTTTCATCAAATGCTCGCCCTATAAGGCTCATACCTATAGGCATATCATTTTTATCGTAACCGCAGGTTGTAGAGATTGCGGGAAGTCCTGCGATATTAACGGTTACCGTATAAATGTCCGCAAGGTACATCTTAACAGGGTCATTTTCCTGCTCTCCGATTTTGTAAGCTGTTGTCGGAGCGGTAGGAGTAAGTATAACATCACATTTCTCAAATATGGACGCGTATTCGGCTCGTATTTGCGTTCTGATACGTGTCGCATTTTTGTAGTATGCGTCATAGTAACCCGAACAAAGAGCATAGTTGCCAAGCATAATTCTGCGCTTTACCTCGCCGCCAAATCCCTCACGGCGTGAATTTTTAATAAGATCATTAAAATCCTCGCCCAAGCCGCTTCGAAATCCGTATTTGATACCGTCAAAACGTGATAGATTGCTTGCCGCTTCTGCGGACGATATTAAGTAGTAAGCCGATACGGCATATTCAAGAGATGGAAGGGAAACATCCATTATCTCGCATCCAAGTTTTTTATAGTACTCAACAGCAGAAAGCACAGCGGATTTAACCTCATTATTTAATCCGTCAGCAAAAAACTCCTTAGGCACACCTATTTTTAATTTACTTATGTCACTGCCTATAAGTGACAGATATTCACCTTTTGCATTTTTGCTTGATGTTGCGTCGTTTTTGTCATATCCACATATTCCGTTTAGGATGAAGCCGGTATCTTCGGCAGATTTAGCGAGAACACCTATCTGATCGAGAGATGAAGCGAATGCTATAAGTCCCCATCTTGAAACTGCGCCGTATGTGGGTTTTAAGCCTGTAACACCGCAAAATGACGCGGGCTGACGCACAGAGCCGCCGGTATCTGAACCGAGAGCGGCGGCGCACAAATCTGCCGCTATACTTGCCGCAGCGCCGCCTGATGAGCCGCCCGTGACACGGCTTGTGTCATATGGGTTTTTGACGCCTCCAAAATAGGAAGTCTGAGAAGAACCTCCCATCGCAAATTCGTCCATGTTTGTTTTTCCCAGCATTACTATTCCCGATTTATTCAGCTTCTCCATAACTGTCGCATTGTAAGGAGGAATGAAATCCTCAAGCATGCGCGACGCGCACGTTGTTTTAACACCAAGAGTGCAGATATTGTCTTTTACAGATATTGGTATGCCGGTAAAGGAATCAGAATTATTGCTGTCAATCATTTCCTGCGCATTTTTTGCGCTGTTTAAAGCGCTTTCATGGCATACGGTTATATAACTGTTAAGCGCTCCATCCTTTTTGTCTATGTTGTCAAGATAATGCTGCGTAAGTTCAATAGCGCCAATTTCTTTTTTGTCAAGCATTTTCCTGAGTTCTTTCAGTGACATGTAAATCAGTCCTTTCTATAATTATACTACCTTTGGAACCACAAAGCTGTTGTTTTTTACGTTTTTAGCGTTTTCAATGATTTTCTCTGTAGGATAAGACATCTCATGAGAGTCAGAGCGTAAATCATTGTAGTCAACAGCGTCGAGAGCGTATGGCTTTACCGCTGAATCAAAATTACATGCCTTGTCCATTATAGCGATAATATCTGTCATATCCGATGTCATGCGCTCAAGTTCATCATCAGTAAATTCGATTTTAGAAAGTTCCGCAAGGTGTTTTGTCAAATCTGAGTTAAACATATTTATAATTCTCCATTCTTAAAAATTTCAGAAAAAAAGACGCGGTACAGAGTAAATATGCCGTAACATAATTACGCTGCACAACGTCTTTGCCGTACACTTTAGTATAATATATCATATTTTGAAAATGTTTGCAAGGGGTAAATTAATAAAATATGAAAAAATGTTATAGATTACTTTATGCAAACTGCCACTATGGCTCAGGGGTAGGGTCAGGCTCATGAGGCTTGTATGTGCTTGACGGCAGTGTGTCAGTTGAAATAAGTTCGCCGTTTGCGTATACTTTTCTTACTGAAGTAACAACGGTATTTTTGCCTGATTGAGAAGACGAGTTATATATTTTAACTTCTCTTTTTGGTGTCCATTGAGTTCCTATAATGCTTACAGTAATGGTTGAGCCGCTTGTTGAAGCCGCTATTTTTACAGGGTAATCACTGCTGTTTTTGAACTTAAAATCAATGCCGCCGTCAGCGACTGTTGCATCCTGTCCAAGCGGGATATAACCGACTGACATCATATGGTTCAGACGCTCTATAATATTCATATCGGCATAAAGAACGGCGCTGTAAAGAGTACTGCTGACCTGACATGTTCCGCCTCCGATGCCGTCCACGCTTTTTCCGTTGACATACTCTTTTGCGGTGGAGAAACCGTTAGCGGTTGTGCGTTTGCCGACTGTGTCATTGAAGGAGAACACGTCTCCCGACGCAATAACTGTGCCGTTTATCAAAGACGCGGCGCGCGCTATGTTAGAACATCTGTTTGAAGTTGAACCGCTGTAAGAGGTAGAATAAGTGGCTAATGTATCTGAGAATAGCTTTTCTTTCAGAACTGTCGAATTAAGTTCGGGCTGTGAAATGTAAAATGGTATTTTGACGATTTCGCCGCCCTCGCGCACCTGAGTGAGTATTGGCTCTGCCTCTTCTTTGTTTATATATCTTCCCGTATCGCCGGGCACAACGGTTACCTGATTGTCTGTAATTTCGTATTTCGCGTTTACAGCGTCTTTATATACAAGCGCGTCAAACGCTTCAAGCGTCATATCATCGGGCGGAGCAGAGGAGTAATTAACCTTGATGTTGGTGAAATGTGAATTTTTAAGAGATTCCATAACAGCCTCGCGAGCGCTGGAAGGGTCTCCGTTGTATCCGGTATGACCGGGAATCACCGATACCATTCCGTCATCACCCAAATCGACGCTGTGCTGTACTCGCTCGCCTAAAACGACATTTCCGAACTCGTTAAGCTTTTCATCAAGTTTTTCAATATCGACCTGAGCAGACGGTGTTATAACGTGCTTTGAGAACAAAAGTTTTGCAGCTCTGAATCCGTCTACAAGAAAGTTACCTGTTTTGCAGTAATTTATCGCTCTTTTAGCTGTTTCTTCTGAGATTGCAGACATTCCTATATCAGAACTCTTTATTGGATAGCTTTTAAAGCCTGATGAAACTGTTATTTCCGAATTTTCAAAAAGATAAGAGTTTTCTACTGCCTCTTTTGTCTCATCGTATGAAAAACCGCTCACATTAATATCGTCTATGTATATGTTTTTCATAACAGTACCTTCGGGAATTGTTGACAGCGCGTAAAGAAATACGGCAATGAATATACAAATAAGAGCGGCAACAGAAATTATAGCCGGGATTTTTATCTTTTTAAAAAACGATTTTCTTCTTTTTCGGCGCAAATTACACGCCGCGCTTATTTCCTCTTCAACGACATCACTGTGCTCTTTAAAATCTTCCGAAGAAGATGAAATGGCAGACATGTCAGACTCATATATTTCAAAATCATCGTCAAAGTCTGAAAAATCATTTGAACCCTCTTTTGTTATGTCCGTACTGTTGTCTACATTGTCATAATCATCTTTGGGGTCTTCCGAAGAATTTTCATTTTCTGTCTCGTCATACTCGGCTGACTCGGATTGTTCTACACTGTCATTAGTGTTATTGTTATTTTCTTTCATCTATTTAAAATCCTTTCTAATTAAAAAAACGATTAAATTCATCTATATAATTGGAATATTCCCGCATAAAAGCCTTGAACTGTTTATTTTTTATAAGCAGAGAAAAGGCTTTTCTTATATTCTTTACAAAAGTGGTATCAAAATCTTCGATAAAAAAACTCTTTGCCATTGGACAAACGCTTTTTGCTCTTGGGTCTATTATAATATCAAGACTGCCGTCTTTTTTGATATACGGTGTGAGCGGAAAAATCCTACACGCGAGAGGGCGCTGATAACGGTCGCAAGTCCCTTGACACATTGCTATAGGAGTATTATATGTTTTTCCGTTGTATTCATACGTGAAGTCAGTTTTTTCAATAGTTATCCAATCAGGATTCAAAAGTTTAAAAACCTCTTTTTCGCCGGGAAAAAGAAACATTCCGCTATCATCGCCTTTACAGCACGCTTTGTCACATAACTGACCGCAATCAACAGGAACGGGCGTTACTTTGTCAAATAATCTATATAATTGTAGATATACATATGCGGTATTCATTCTAAAACCTCACATTTACAAATTGTTTATACTTCATTAATTTTACCATAAAAAATTAAGTAAAACAATAGGGAATTTTATTTTTTACGCTATTAATGATTTTATCTGATCTAAATGAGTTCTTTTATTAAATTTGCATAAAATATTGAAAAATATATTTTTTGTAACAAGGATTTAATCTAAAAAGCAGCGCCGATATTTGACAAAAACGCGAGTGAAGTATATAATTAGAAGATATAGAATTAGGTGGATTATATAAATATGAAAGGAACGGTTACATTTATGCCAAGAAAAAAGCAGGAATACGGAAATGACAGTATAACAAGTCTTAAGGGCGCGGACAGAGTAAGGAAACGTCCGGCTGTAATATTCGGAAGCGACGGTCTTGAGGGTTGTGAGCATTCTTTTTTTGAAATATTATCAAATTCAATAGACGAAGCAAGAGAAGGATACGGTAACTTAATAGAAGTTACCCGTTTTATGGATCATTCCATAGAGGTTAAGGATCACGGGCGAGGCGTTCCGCTTGACTATAACGAGGGTGAGGGACGTTTTAACTGGGAACTTGTATACTGTGAATTGTATGCCGGCGGTAAGTACGATAATAACAAGGGCGGAATGTATGAATACAGTCTGGGACTTAACGGACTTGGAGCCTGCGCCACTCAGTACAGCAGTGAATACATGGATGTTACTGTTGTCAGAGATAAAACGCTTTATACCCTGCATTTTGAAAAAGGTGAAAATATCGGCGGACTTCAAAAAGCTGACACAAGAAGTATTCAGACAGGAACTGTTCAGAAATGGAAACCGGACACGGAGGTTTTTACAGATATAAATATTTCTTTGGAATTTTTTCAGGACATATTGAATAAACAGGCGATGGTAAATGCCGGGATTAAATTCGTTTTGTATAATGAGACTGAAACAGGAATGGAAATGTTTGAGTATTATTATGAAAATGGTATTGTCGATTATGTAAAGGAATCGGTGGGCGAGGACGGATTTACCACTGTTGAAACATGGGAAATGGAGCGAGAGGGACGCGACAGAGATGATAAAGAGGATTACCGCATGAAAATGCAGATTGCTTTCTGTTTTTCAAATAAGGTGAATATGCTTGAATATTATCATAATTCCAGTTTTTTGGAACATGGAGGCTCGCCTGATAAGGCGGTTAAGAACGCGTTTGTTTATGCCATTGACAGATACATGAAACAAAACGATAAATATAATAAGAATGATTCGAAAATTACATTTAATGATGTGGCGGATTGTCTTGCTCTTGTTATCAACTCATTTTCAACTCAAACGAGTTATGAAAATCAGACAAAAAAAGCGATTAACAATAAATTTATTCAGGAGGCTATGACGGATTTTCTTCGTCAGCAGCTTGAGGTTTATTTTATAGAAAATAAGAACGATGCCGAAAAAATCGCCAATCAGGTTATGGTGAATAAGAAGAGCCGTGAAAATGCTGAAAAAGCGCGTATTGATATAAAGAAAAAACTTACCGGCACAATGGATATAACAAACAGGGTTGAGAAGTTTGTTGATTGCCGAAGCAAGGATACATCAAAGCGTGAGGTGTATATAGTCGAGGGAGACTCGGCGTTGGGCTCATGTAAACTTGCGAGAGACCCTATGTTTCAGGCAATAATGCCTATAAGGGGAAAAATACTTAACTGTCTTAAAGCCGACTATCCGAGAATCTTTAAAAGCGATGTTATAACTGATTTGGTAAAAGTGCTCGGCTGCGGTGTTGAAATCAATTCAAAGCATAATAAGGGTATTGAGAGTTTCAGCATGGATAATCTCAGATGGGATAAGGTTATTATATGTACCGATGCTGATGTTGACGGATTCCATATAAGAACAATGCTGCTCACAATGATTTATAGATTAATGCCGACATTGATTGAAAAAGGCAAGGTATATATCGCGGAGTCTCCGCTTTATGAAATAGTAATAACAAAAACAAAGCGTAAGGACGAAACATTTTTCGCGTATACAGACAGTGAAAAAGAGGAGATTATTTCAAAACTTGCCAAGGAGGGGTTAACAAAGGAAAAGGATGCTGTAGAAATAAAGCGCAGCAAGGGACTTGGTGAAAATCAGCCTGAAATGATGAGTCTTACCACAATGCACCCGGCTACAAGACGTCTTATACGTGTAACTCCGGAGAATGCGGAACGCACGGCAAGAATGTTTGACGTTTTGCTTGGCGACAATATTACCGACAGAAAAGAGTATATAGCTGATAACGGAGCGGAATATATGGAAATGCTTGATATTTCTTGATTGATATATCACATTAACTTTTTGAAAGGAATGTACGTTTTAATATGGCAAGAAAGAAAAAAACAGTAGATGAAGTAATAATTGAGGCCCCGATAGCGGAGGAACCTATTACTGAAACAATAGAAAAGAATTTTATGCCTTACGCTATGAGCGTTATTGTATCAAGAGCGATTCCTGAGATTGACGGATTGAAACCCGCTCACAGAAAGCTTTTGTACACGATGTATAAAATGGGACTTCTCGGCGGTAAGATGACAAAGTCTGCTAATGTCGTCGGACAGACGATGAAGCTGAATCCGCATGGTGACAGCGCCATATACGAGACGATGGTACGTCTTACGCGCGGTCACGAGGCTCTTTTGCATCCTCTTGTGGAATCAAAGGGTAACTTCGGTAAGCAGTATTCGAGAGATATGGCATACGCGGCGGCAAGATATACAGAGGTTCGTCTTGACCCGATATGTCAGGAACTATTTGGGGATATAAACAAAAATACTGTTGAATTTGTAGACAACTATGACGGCGAGATGAAGGAGCCGACGCTGCTGCCTGTGGCATTCCCGAACATTCTTGTGAATCCCAATCAGGGTATAGCCGTAGGTATGGCAAGCAATATCTGTTCATTTAATTTAAAAGAGGTATGTGACGCAACTGTTGCCGTTTTAAAGAATGAAAAAACGGATATTATGGAATATATGCCCGCGCCCGACTTCTCCATGGGAGCGCAGATTATATATTCAGAGAGCGAAATGCGCAAAATTTACGAGTCAGGCAGAGGCAGCTTTAAGATGCGTTCAAAGTACACATACGATAAGAGCAATAACTGCATTGAAATCACAGAAATTCCGTATTCCACAACTTCAGAGGCTATTATAGGAAAGATGATGGAACTTGTAAAAGCGAATAAGCTTAAAGAAATTTCTGACGCGCGCGATGAAACCGGTAAGGAAGGATTTAAGCTTGCTATTGATTTAAAGCGCGGAGTAGACCCTGAAACACTTATGTCAAAGCTTTTTAAACTTACTCCGCTTGAAGATAGTTTCAGCTGTAATTTTAATGTGCTTATAAACGCTAAACCTGTCGTGCTTGGAGTTAGGGATATAATTAAGGAATGGATAAAATTCCGTATGGAATGTATCAAACGCGGCATTAAGTACGATATTGAAAAGAAGAGCGAAAGGCTGCATCTTTTGACGGGTCTGAAGAAAATACTTCTTGATATTGATAAGGCGGTTTCAATTATCCGTCATACGGAACGAGAGGAAGATGTTGTTCCGAATCTTATGGACGGTTTTGGAATTGACAAAATACAGGCGGAATATGTCGCTGAAATTAAGCTGCGTAATCTGAACAGGGAATACATTTTGAATCGTACAAATGACATTGAAAAGCTGATAGAGGAATTGGAAGAACTTAACAGAATTCTTGGCGATGATAAAGAAGTGAAAAAAGTTATTTCATCACAGCTAAAGGCAATTTCAAAAAAATACGGACAGGATAGAAAAACTACTCTTATAAGCGATGATGAAATAACAGAATATAAGGAAACTGAAGCTATAGACGATTATCCTCTTACAATATTCTTTACGCGTGATAATTATCTTAAAAAGATTTCAGCCGTATCGCTTCGTTCGAGCACAACTGAACATAAGCTGAAAGAAAATGATGAAATTATCCAAACGATAGAGTCAAGCAATAAAAGTGAAATGATTTTCTTCTCAAATCAATGCAACGCGTATAAGATGAGAACGTATGATATGCCTGATGCTAAAGTAAGCACAATGGGAGAATATTTGCCTGGACTTTTGGGACTTGAAGAGGATGAGAAGATACTGTACACGGTTATAACATCGGATTATAGCGGAAACATGCTGTTTACATTTGAAAATGGTAAAATGGCAAAGGTTGCGCTGAATAATTATGAAACAAAAACAAACCGTAAAAAGCTTGTAGGAGCGTATGGAAGCAAATCGCCCGTATGCGATATAAGATTGCTGAAAGAGGATACTGACGTTGTGGTTATGTCGGATAATGACAGAGTACTGTGCCTTAATACAGATAAGATTCCGATTAAGTCAACAAAGAGCACTCAGGGAGTGCAAACAATGGCATTAAGAAAGAAGGGCGCAAAAGTTGTGAAAGTGACATTGGCGTCAGAGAGCGGACTTGATGATGTTGAAAAGTACAGAACCAAGAATATTCCGGCGGCGGGAAGCGGTCTTAAAAAGGAGGACACACAGCTTAGCCTTATTTAATGTTTGACAGATAAAAATGAGGCGGAAAGGAAGTGGAAATGATATGTTAAGAGATGAGGAAAGAGAGAGATTGCAGGAGAGGTTTCAAAAGAAAGCGGCGGGAGTTTATCAGCCGTTTTCAAGAGAATTGTTTAAGAAATACAGTGTTAAAAGAGGTCTGAGAAATGACGACGGTACAGGCGTTATGGCAGGACTCACCGCTGTTGGAGCCGTTCAGGGTTACTTTATTGATGACGGTGAAAAAATTCCTATGGAGGGACATTTAAGATACCGCGGTTATGATATTACCGATTTGGTGGAAAACTGTCAAAAGGAAAAGAGATTCGGTTTTGAGGAGGTTGCATATCTGCTTTTGTTCGGTCATTTGCCCGACAGTAAAACACTTTCGGAATTTTCGCGTTTTATAGGAAGTCTCAGAGCGTTGCCTGATGGCTTTGCAGAGGATATGATTTTAAAAGCGCCGAGTAAAAATATAATGAATAAAATGGCGCGAAGCGTGCTTGCGTCATATTCGTATGACCCAAATCCGGATGAAATAACAGCCGGTAATATATTAAGACAATCTATAGAACTTATTGCGCGTCTGCCGGTAATGGCAGCGTACGGCTACCAGGCAAAGAGCCACTATCACGATGGTCAGAGTCTTTACCTGCATACTCCGCAGCCGGATCTTTCAACGGCGGAAAATTTATTGTATATGATAAGACCTGACAATCATTACACCGTTGAAGAAGCAGAAATGCTTGATGTATTGCTTATGATACACGCGGAGCATGGCGGAGGTAATAACTCAGCGTTTACAACAAGAGTTATATCGTCATCTGACACGGATACATATTCAGCTATTTCAGCCGCAATCGGCTCTTTGAAAGGACCGAAACACGGCGGAGCAAACGCTAAGGTTATGGGAATGGTTGAAGATATAAAAGCTCATGTGAAGGATTGGAATGACGATGATGAACTGACAGCGTATCTTGAAAAAATCCTTAAGAAAGAAGCGTTTGACAAATCAGGACTTATCTATGGTATGGGACATGCGATTTATACCTACAGCGACCCGAGATGTCTGCTTTTAAAATCAAAGGCTGAGGAACTACTCAAGACTCATTCTGAATTTGAGGACGAATATAAGCTTTACTGCAATATTGAGCGTCTTACTCCCGAAACATTTGCAAGGGTAAAAGGCAATTCAAAAGTAATGTGCGCGAATGTTGATATGTATTCGGGATTTGTTTACAAAATGCTTGGTATACCGGCTGATATGTATACTCCGCTGTTTGCAATTTCAAGAATTGTCGGCTGGTGTGCGCACAGACTTGAAGAAGTTATAGGCTGCGGAAGAATTATAAGACCGGCATATAAATCAATGCTCAAAAGCAATAATTACGTAAAACTAAGTGACAGATAAAGGAGAAAGCTATGGATAAGGTAAATATACTTGGCGTGCATGTTGATATGGTAAATATATCAGAGGCGGCGGATTGCATAATGCGTTTCTTTGACGAGGATAAAATGCACGCTGTGTACACTCCAAATTCTGAAATAATAATGCACGCATATAAAAATACGGAATTTGCGGATTTATTAAACCGCGCAGAACTTCTGACGGCGGACGGAATCGGTGTTGTTCACGCGTCAAAAATTCTGAAAAAGCCTATCAAAGAACGCGCGGCGGGATACGACATAGCAAGACAGGTTCTTCAGAAAATGAATTATACGGATCACAAGCTGTTTTTGTTTGGCGGCAAGCCGGGAGTAGCCGAGGAGGCGAAGCAAAAACTTTTGCAGGAATATCCCGAACTGAACATAGTCGGAATGAGAAACGGTTATTTCAAAGCGGAAGAGGATGACGAAATAGTAGAGCAAATAAACGCTTCAGGCGCGGACATAGTATTTGTGTGTCTCGGCGCGCCGAAACAGGAAGAATGGATAGATAGACACAGAGATAAGCTAAATGTAAAAGTTGCAATGGGAATCGGCGGCAGTCTTGACGTTTTTGCGGGACGCGTGGATAGAGCGCCTGAATTTTTCTGCAAGACGGGACTTGAATGGTTTTACAGGCTTTGCAAAGAACCGTGGCGCATAGGAAGAATGATGGAACTTCCCAAATTTGCGGCGACTGTTAT
>CAJUEZ010000023.1:1999-27038 GCA_910585485.1 uncultured Clostridia bacterium | reverse complement strand
TAGGTTTCCGTATATTTTTTTACCTTACTGTAACATTTCTATTGTAATCCTACACAACGCGGTTAATATTATTTTTCGATACCCTTGAATTATTGATACAAATCCTGTATACTTAAATTTACAGAAACATTTTTTACGAAAGGACTGATTTAAATGAAATACCGATTACTTGCAGGCGAAAAAATATCAGCGTTAGGTTTCGGATGTATGCGTTTTCCGACCACCTCAAAAAACTCGGGTGATATTGACGCTGAAAAATCCACCGCAATGCTGCGATATGCCGCGGAAAACGGTGTAAACTATTTTGACACCGCGTATGTCTATCATGACGAAAAAAGCGAAAGCTTTATAGGCGAGGCCTTAAAACCTTATCGCGACAAAATCCATTTTGCGACAAAATGTCCCACATGGAAAGTGAAATGCGAGGAAGATTTTGACCGTTTCCTTGACGAGCAGCTTGAAAGACTTCAGACCGACCATATTGATTTTTATCTGATACACGCACTGGACAAGGACAGATTTGCAAATATAGTCGAAAAATACAATATCATAGACAAACTCAACAAGGCGAAAGCAGAAGGAAAAATCCGCCACATAGGCTTTTCTTTCCACGATGACCTTGAAACCTTTAAAAAAATCGTTGATGCCAATCCTGCGTGGGAGTTCTGTCAGATACAGTTAAATTACATAAACACAAATTATCAAGCGGGACTTGAAGGCTTGGAATACGCACACGAAAAAGGTCTGGACGTTATAATTATGGAGCCGCTTCTCGGAGGAAAACTCGCTAATCCTTCACCGCAGGTATCCAAAATGCTGTCAGACGAAAAAACACCGGTGGAATGGGCTATGGACTTTTTATGGAACAGAAAGGAAATCTCGCTTCTCCTGAGCGGTATGGGCGCTATGGAACAAGTGAAAGCGAATATAGCCTATGCCGATAAAGCGGAAGTGGGAATGCTTACGGACAAAAACCTCGATATGCTGAAAAGCGCTAAAGAAGTATTTGATAAGATGGCGCTTGTCCCCTGCACAAAATGCGCCTACTGCATGCCGTGTCCGTTCGGACTTGATATTCCTAAAACGTTTGAAGCATATAATGCCACCGCTTCTGCCGGCATGAACAGCGCAAAAGAAATATACTCATCACTCCAAAAAGGAGCCGATAAGTGCAAAAAATGTAAAAAGTGCGAAAAAGTCTGTCCGCAAAGTATCAAAATCAGTTCTGAAATGACAAAAATTGCTGAAATTTTTGAATAGATTAGAAATGTAGACTTGACACCAACCCTTTTGTATGCTATACTTTTAAAGGAATTTAAACAGTATTCCTTTCAGGGAGTTACTTAACTTGTTCAGTATTTCCTTAGCAAACAGGAGGGTTGATTTTGGTTTTTTCGAGTCTTATGTTTATGTGCATATTTCTGCCCATAGTACTGATAGCATATAATCTTTCAAAAAATCTTACATATAAAAATATAATACTTGTAGTCGTCTCGCTTTTCTTTTATGCGTGGGGCGAACCCATTTGGGTAATACTTCTTATATTCAGCGCGCTTGTGGACTATATAAATGGGCTAATAATTGATAAATACTATGCGCGTCCTAAAGCCACTATAGCTCTTATAGCCTCGCTTGTTATAAATCTCGGACTTTTGGGAGTTTTTAAATACTCAGGGTTTTTTATTGATAATATAAACATGCTGCTTCACACATCGATTCCAAATCCGAATTTCGCTCTGCCTATAGGAATCTCATTTTACACATTCCAGACTCTTTCATATACAATCGACATGTATCGCGGACACACTCGCGTTCAAAAATCCTTTCTGAATTTTTTGGCATATGTTTCAATGTTCCCGCAGCTTGTGGCAGGTCCTATAGTACGTTACAGTGACATTGCCCGCGAGATTGACGACAGAAAAGTTACAACCGAAGATTTTGCGTACGGTGTCAAACGTTTCACAGCCGGTATGTGCAAAAAAGTCATGCTCGCCAACAGTGCCGGCTCTGTCGCGTCCATGCTTCTTGAAAGCACTCGCCTGACCGTCGCCTCGTCTTGGATTGGAATTATCATGTACACATTTCAGATATATTTTGATTTTTCAGGCTACAGTGATATGGCAATAGGAATGGGACGCATGCTTGGTTTCCATTTCGGTGAGAATTTTAAATACCCGTATATTTCACGCAATATAACGGAATTTTGGCGCAGATGGCATATATCTCTGTCAAGCTTTTTCCGTGATTATGTATATATCCCTCTCGGCGGCAACCGTTACCGCCCTATACTGAATATATTTATAGTATGGATGCTGACAGGTTTGTGGCATGGTTCAAGCTGGAACTTCATATTTTGGGGATTATTCTACGGCATACTGTTATTTATCGAGAAAACCTTATTTAAACAGAAACTACAAAATATTCCCACGCCGCTTTGCCATATATACACCATGTTCTTTGTCATAATCGGTTGGGCGCTGTTCTATTTCACAGACCTTGGCTCGCTTTGGATATTCCTTAAGAGCGCTTTTGGTGTTGGCGCCGCGCTTTATGACCTGACAGCGGTTTCAGCTATATGCGCAAATTTGTGGCTGCTTATAATATGTATAATAGCGTCAACTCCCCTGCCGGCAATCGCGTATAATTTTATATGTAAAAAATCAGAGATTTTTGCCGCAATAACTCAGCCAATACTTGTAATAGCAGGACTTGGAGCATGCTTTATTCTTCTTGTGGGACAAACCTATAACCCATTTTTATATTTCAGATTTTAATGTATAGGCTCGGAGGTAAAGATATGAAAAATAAATTAGTAATAGGTGTGTTTGTGCTTATGATTGGGATATTCACGTTAATGCTGGCACTGCCCGCTGATGAGGCAAGTATTATCGCGGAGAACAGACCTCGCTCTTCAATGCCGTCTCTTAACAGTGAAAATGTGTTTTCGGGCAGATTCGCAACGGATTTTGAAAGTTTTATAGGAGACAGTGTGGCATGCCGTTCCTTCTTTACATCTCTTTCAAAAAGTATGGAAAGTTCCAAAGGATTCGTCCCGAAAACAGGACAAATAATATCCGCCAATAAAGACATCGGAACCGGTACAACTCAAAAACAAACATTACTTGTCGCGGATAATGCCATTATAGAAATGTTTATAAAAAATCCCGAACAGGAAAAGATATATGCGGAAACTATGAATTACTATGCCCGCAAACTGCCGGAAAATATAAAACTCTATAATATGATTATTCCGACACAGCTTTCTTTTAAAGACCCGATATACAAAAATCTACAGGATGACCAGGAAAAAGCAATCAACAGCATTTATGAAAAAATTGATGAATCTGTTACAAAGGTCGATGTTTTCAATGAAATTAAACAGCATTCCGATGAATATTTATATTTCAGAACCGACCATCACTGGACTCAGCGCGGAGCGTATTACGGTTATTGCGCGTTCATATCTGCCGAAGGCGGTGAAGCCGTAGATATAAACGATTTTGAAGTTCATTCAATCAACGGAGTTTTAGGCTACCTGCACGACAAAGTAAATAACGCTTCTGTAATCACAGTTCCCGACACCGTAGAGTGGTTCGATATTAACAGTGATAATCATATCAAAACACAGATGCACTCTATAGACGAAGAAGGAAATCCTATTACCTACGGAGACTCCATGTATGACCAGTCGAAGGCAGGTTACTCATTCTTTTTCGGCGGAGACCACGACATTGTAGAAATGACAAACACAAACAATCCAAACGGCAAAACGCTTGTTGTAATACGCGAGTCATACGCGAACGCTCTCGCGCCGTGGCTCATAAACAACTATAAAAAAGTGGTACTTGTAGACCCGAGAGGATATAAAGGTACTTTTGATGAAGTGCTTGACGAGTATTCACCCGATGAAGTGCTTATCTCAAATTATATCTTTACAACTAATTTCAGCGATTACTGCGAACTTCTTCAGGATATGTATCAGTAACAGAAAATCCCCCTTATCATGATATGCGCCCGCAAAAGTGTCTGACTTTTGGGGTTCACTTCAATCAAAGGGGGATTTTTTAATTTTCAATCAACCTTACCGCCGCGACTGTCATATCGTCCACAACCGCGTCACGGCTCTTTTTCACGGCTGTTTCTATCACTGAACTTGCCATCTCCTCCATGGTATCAAACGGCATTTTTATCTCTTTTTTCAGCCATTCCGTTCTTACCGTTCCAAAACCTGCTTCGCTTATTCCATCTGTCATCATTAGCACCGTGTCTCCGTCTGACAGCTTTTTAATCTGCGCCTGTATTTTTATATCTGAAACCATACCCACAGGCAGAGAAACCGAAAAGACAGTCTCGACATTCGCCCCGTGGCACACAATACTCTCAGCACCGCCTATTTTGAAAAATTCGCATATTCCCGTCATCAGGTCTATACAAAGCATGTCCACAGTTGAAAAACACTCATAATCAAGCTTTAAGCACATAGCCGAATTAATCATGTCAATCGCTGTTCTAACACCAAAGCCCGACTGTAAAAATTCCTTCATCAGCTTAAGAGTTATATGACTCTCCATCATAGCGCGCTTACCGCTTCCCATACCGTCTGAAATAATTATATACTGTTTATAATCCTCCGTTGTAAAGGTGTCTATACTGTCGCCCGACACGTCCGAATAATCACGGCTTATTTGACGTATAGCCACATCGACGCTGTATTTGGCTTTTGACACAAAATGCGTAAGTCCGTTGGCGCAGTCGCTCTCATATCCCATAGGAGTTTTCAGTACTTCCTCCAACACATATTCTATTTTTTCGGTATCAGCGTCTTTGTTTAATCCGAGATACGCGTCTATCTTACCGTGAACACCTTCTATAACGCTCACTTCAAACGCGATAATTCCTTCCTTATCAAGTTCCGCGACTATATTTTCCTCCAAGTCCTCCCGAAAAGTAAATCCACTTGTAATATCCTCTGCCATACTGTCCATCAGTTTTGATATTTCTTTATACTGCCTTGCCACAAGGTCGCGTCCTGTTACAGCCTCTCCTTTTCGGACAAGATTTTTCTTATAAAGTTCATACACATGATTAAACTCAACCACAAACAATTCGGTTCTCAGACATTTTTCACGGAAACTCGCAGGCACTGATTCAATGCTTAAAATTCCGTTGGTCTCTATAGTGTTTAGTAAAAGCATAATGCTTCTGTATGTACTTGTAAAATTACTCTGCCAACACTTAGACGCGTTTGGACATCCCTCGCAAACCCTGTCCGCGACCTCGTCAAACAAAGACGCTACATCTTTGTTATATGCTTTAAGACGTTTTTCGGACGCGTTCTCAAAGCATTCCTCCAAACTCTTGAAAGACTGAGCCGCCTTAAAAAGCTGCATCGACAAATATTCCTTTACCCTGACATCTGAACTTATTGCCTCAATTTTCAAAGACCTTGAGAAGAACGCGCTTATACGCGTCTGAAGTTTTTGAGGTGTGAGGATAAACAACACCGCCCCTATTACAATTTCAACAATCGTAACAGGAAGAGCAAAGCTGCTTCCCGCATACAGCAGAGCGACGGCGCTTCCGCCGAGAAAACCTATGGCGATACCTGTTCTTCCGAATGATTTCAGCAAATTGCCAAACAATGCGCTTATTCCGAATATTCCCATCATCACAATAGCTGACGGAGATGACATTGAAGCCATAAAGCCTATACATAATCCGCCGCTCCCCGCCGCCGCTATGCCTCCGTGAAGCGCTATGCTCATAACAGCGTATACTGACACTATATTTGCAAGGCTTATATTATAAGGGAATACTATTCCCGACAGACCTGTTATCATAACTCCAATACTGACAGCTATGCTTATAAGTTCATCCTGCGCGGTCTGCGCGCGTTTTTTTCTGTCGCGTATAAGACGCTGAGATTTTTTGAATATTATAAACATAATGCCCGAAACAGCGGATTCCACTAATAGTAAGAACACGTCATATGCGCCGACAAAATTATAAAGCAAAAAAACTACTCCGCCCAAAAACATAGAGCCACCACAGCACGCGGCATCTATAATAAGCTTGTCATTTTGGCGAAAACGAGTATAAATCCAAAAAATCAGAGCGGCTGCAAAATATTTTGTCAGGAGCATACCTCCCGAAGCTGTCATCATTGCCACAGAGATAACTGTTATTCCTATGTACGCAATACTCTTATCAAAGCACGACGCAAAAAATGCCACACCAAACGGAAACATTCCCAAAACCGATGCTCTCGAAGCGAGCATCAGCAGAATTCCCATTCCTATATCCTTAATCACAGGCGTGCGCAGCGTTTCAATGTTTCTTTGTTCCTTAAGCTTAGGCTGAATCATTTTTTCTTCCTCCAAGTATATGTAACAGGAATATTATAGCACCTTAACTCAAAGTAATTTGTCATTTTCTGTTGTCGATTCAAAAAAATATTTCGACACAATATTTTGACATTATACGCATAGGTGTGTTATACTTATATTATCATACTATATGAAAGGAGCAAGCGCATGAAAAAAATCCTTATCTTTTCCGACACTCACGGCGATATAAACAAATGTTTACATATCATAGAAGAGCAGACGCATGTTGACGCAATAATACATGCCGGCGACTATGTCCGTGACGCGGAAGACATAGAATCTATTTATCCCAATATTCCCGTTTATTATGTGCGCGGAAATAATGACATACTTTCTAATGCCCCATCTTCTTTAACTGTCGCTATAGGCGGCGCGAGAATATACATCACTCACGGGCATGAGCAGCGTGTCAAATACGAATCTTCGTATACAACACTCAAAGCCGCAGCAACGCAGAGTAATCCCGCTCTTGCCGTATTCGGACACACGCATGTTCCTTATACCTCCTATGACGGCGATTTCATTCTGTTAAATCCCGGCAGCGTTCTGTTTTCCAAAACATATGCGAAGGCAGAAATCGAAAACGGAAAAGTCAATATAAAAATTATGGATATTTAATAAATAATTTGCACAAAAATGTCACGCTGATAACCTTCCTGATTCTCAGTGTGACATTTTATTATAATCTTACGGTAACAGCGCCTTTTCTATGACACGCACGGAAAATATTTCCCGAAAGTCATAGAAAACATCGCGCGCCTATTGCAATCCTATTCAAAAAATATTATAATTTTATCATCCTTTATGGATTCTTAAACGCAGAACGGCGTGCCCACGAAAAAAAAATGGGCGCGCCGTTTTTTTTATAATTAAATAATAAAGACTGCCGCATTACAACGCGGCAGTCCATTTGATTCTTACTATCCTTGTGTATTGTAACTATAATTAGGCGCTTCCTTTGTGATATAAATATCATGAGGGTGACTTTCCTTAAGTCCCGCGCCTGTGATTCTCACAAACTTGCCTCTTTCCTTCAGTTCAGGCACAGTCTTTGTTCCGCAATATCCCATACCTGAGCGGATTCCGCCGAGAAGCTGGAACACAGTGTCAGAAACAGGACCTTTATAAGGAACGCGTCCTTCAACTCCTTCCGGAACAAGTTTCTTTGAACCTGTCTGGAAATATCTGTCCTTACTTCCGCACTCCATAGCGGCGATTGAACCCATGCCGCGGTATACCTTAAAGCGTCTGCCCTGGAATATTTCAAATTCGCCCGGACTTTCATCACAACCCGCAAGCAGACTTCCAAGCATAATAACATCACCGCCGGCGGCAATAGCTTTAACAATATCTCCCGAATACTTGATACCGCCGTCTGCTATAACAGGAATACCGTATTTTTTAGCAACCGAACTTACGTCATATACAGCAGTAACCTGAGGAACTCCAATACCTGCGACAACACGCGTGGTACATATTGAACCGGGTCCGATACCAACCTTAAGACAATCTGCCCCCGCCTCGATAAGCGCCTCGGCAGCCTCGCCTGTGGCTATATTTCCGGCTATGATTGGCAGTTCCGGAAAAGCGGCTTTTATTTCCTTAACTTTGTTTATAATATTCTTACTGTGACCATGCGCGCTGTCAAGCGCGATAACATCCACACCCGCTTTAACAACAGCTGCTACTCTGTCTAAAGCGTCCATAGTAACTCCGATTGCCGCGCCTACAAGAAGACGATCCTGCTTGTCACGCGCGCTGTTAGGGTACTGAACAGCTTTTTCTATATCTTTAATTGTAATAAGACCCTTAAGTCTTCCGTTATCATCAACTATGGGAAGTTTTTCAACTTTCGCTTTTGATAGAATTTTTTGCGCCTCATCAAGTGTTGTTCCCACAGGAGCAGTTACAAGATTTTCCGAGGTCATAACTTCTGAGATTTTTTGATTAAAGTCTGTCTCAAATTTCAAATCACGGTTTGTAATAATTCCGATAAGCTTATTATCACCATCGACAATCGGCACACCTGAAATCCTGAAACGCGCCATCAAATCATCAGCGTCCTGGAGAGTACGTTCCTTTGTCAGACTGAATGGATTGGTTATAACACCATTCTCACTTCTTTTAACCTTATCAACTTCAGCCGCTTGCTGTTCTATTGTCATATTTTTATGTATAATTCCGATTCCGCCTTCTCGTGCCATCGCTATTGCCATAGCCGACTCTGTGACAGTATCCATCGCTGAACTCATCAGCGGTATGTTGAGTGTAATATCTTTTGTCAGTTTTGTCTTCAGGTCAACTTCGTTTGGCGTGAAATCTGACGCTTGCGGTACAAGTAGAACATCGTCAAAGGTAAGACCTTCTTTAGAAAATTTATTTTCCATTCTTATAACTCCTCTCATCAGTTTATATTTTAATAATTATATCAAATCGTATATTTATTTTCAAGGCTTTTTTTGTAATAAAAAAATCTTTATTGCAGATGATTAATATATTCTGTCAGACAAGCGCGCATTGTAGCAATATCACTAATTTTAAAAATTTCGCTCTTTAAATGTGACGCGCCGTGAAGTCCTTTTATATACCATGCTATATGCTTTCTCGCCTCTTTGATACCGCGATTTTCACCCTTCTCCTCCACCAGCATTTCTATATGCTCCATAGTCTGCATTAATCTGTCCTTAGGTGTAGGATCAAACGCTGTGAAACCTGTATTTAAATACTCGTTTATCTGTCTGAAAATAAACGGATTTCCCTCGCATCCTCTGCCTATCATAACAGCGTCACAAGCGGTATGTTCAAACATGCGTTTTGCGTCCTGAGCAGTTTTTATATCTCCGTTACCTATAACAGGTATTGACACTGTCTCTTTAACCGCTTTTATTACATCCCAATCAGCAGTGCCGCTATAAAATTCCGATCTTGTTCTTCCGTGGATTGTGATTGCCGAAGCGCCGTTCTGCTCAACTATTTTTGCAATCTCCACAGCATTTATATTGTCTTCATCCCATCCCTTACGTATCTTCACCGTCACAGGCACAGGCGAGACGTCTGAAACCTTACGCACAATCTCGCCTACTTTTTCGGGATTGCGAAGCAACGCGCTGCCATCGCCGTTATTGACTATTTTAGGAGTAGGACAACCCATATTAATATCTATTATATCCGGCTTTGCTTCCATAACCTTTGGAACAACCTCGGACATAATATCCGCGTCTGAACCGAAAATCTGTATCGCGCACGGACGCTCGTCTTCATCAATCCGCATAAGTTCAGCTGTTTTTTTATCATTATAATAAAGTCCCTTAGCGCTTACCATTTCCGAGTATACCATTCCCGCTCCGTATCTGCGGCAGATTCTCCGGAACGATAAATCAGTCACTCCCGCCATAGGCGCAAGGAACACATTATTTTCAGTTGTTAAATTTCCTATCTGCATCTTTTCTCCTTGACTGATATTAGCGCATATAAATTACAATTATTCTATTAATAACGCAGCTTATTATATTATTTTAATAAAAAGAGGCTGCTTTCACAACCTCAAAATATTCTTAAAATTAAAGCACCGCTTCCCACAATTCGGGATGTGGATTTGCAATAACCTCTGTATTAATTAAGACGCCCTGCTCTGACGCAATTCTCGCGCCCGCTTCAACACCCGCCTTAACATCAGCGACATCACCTGTCATTGAAACAAAGCACTTGCCCGCCATACCGCGCGCAACGCGCACTTCAATAAGTTCAATATCGCCGGACTTAACAGCCGCGTCAGCCGCCTCAATAGCGCTCGCCGCCGTAAAGGTTTCAACAATACCAAATGCTTTTCTTTCCTTAACATCAGCCGTTCCGCAGACTGCTTCATAAACGTTATCTCCGAGATTACCTATTACAAATTTATCAATAAGCGCGTCCTCCGCTACAAGTTCCGCACGGTCAACCGCCGCGTGTATAGCTGAAAGTTCGCCTCCGACTATCGTAACAAATTTACCGGGGCATACCGAGCCTGAACTTATAAGCGTTATACCCGCGCTTTTAAGCATTTCATCTGTTACTACAACACCTTTAGATACGTTTTTAACTTCAACTAATCCAATAGATTTCATATGCCTTCACCTACTTCTCTATAATAACAAATCTATCAGTGACAGATTTGACTTTGCCGTTAATGCTTGCGTGCATTGTAGTTCCCAAATCCTCATACGCGGTCTGAGCAACCACATCGCCAACCTTAACCTTATCACCGGCTTTAACCGTTGCCGAAGCAGGTTTGCCGACGTGCTGTTTAAGTTCAATATAAACCGTCTTTGGCGCAAAGTCTGTATACTTACGCTCAACTCTCGGTTTTACATATTTTCTTATTCCCAGTCTGTCAATCAGCACAGATGATGAAACAAGCCTTGAGGCTCTTTCCTCACGTACCTTTTCAGGCGCTTTATTGTTCTGACGTCTTAGTCCCTGACGTCCAAGCTGACCCTTTACCTCCATTGAGATTGCCTGTGGGTCAAGCATTTGCTGACAGCCTATAACCGTACATACACCGCAGCCGCAGCAAAGCGCGGACTGCAAAAAACTCTCCGCGTCATTAACCTCACTATGTGATGCCGCGCGGACTGTTTTATGTACCTGAATATCATAACCCAAAAGATTTCTCGGACACATATCAGAGCACATGGTACAGTTACAGCAAGCCGCTGAAGCGCGCTTTAATGTCATAGACATAGGGCGCTTTTTGCGCTGAATAATTGAATGCGATACAGGGAAAATGAGCAGTCCCTTTGTTGTTTTCGTGACAACATCATTTTCAATATCAACCAGCTTACCCATCATAGGTCCGCCGTTTATAACAGCCTTGTCTGTTAAATCGTCATATCCTGCCGCCGATAAAAGTTCCTTTATCTTCATACCTACAGGAGCTTTAATCGTAATATCCTCCTTGGTGTCACCGCCAATTGTAATATACTTCTCAGTAACAGGCGTTCCTTTTGTTACGGCGCGGTGGATATTATAAACTGTTTCCACGTTGATAACCATTACACCGACCATTACCGGAATCGCGCCCTCGGGAATTATCTTGCCCGTAGTTTCATATGTAAGCACAACTTCATCACCCGCGGGGTAAATATCCGGAATTTCCTTGATTTTTACTTTAGTTCCCGCAAGTGAAGCAACGATTTTTTCGTCCAAAAGATGCATATTCTTGCCCTTAATTCCGATAATCGCCTCGTCTGCCCCCATAACGTCAATAAGCAGATTGAGCGTGTCAACAAGCGCCTGCAAATGGTGCTCCAAAATATGATGGTCAACCATCATAAGCGGTTCACACTCAGCCGCGTTTACTATAATCTGCTTTACCTTATCTGAAAATTTTCTATGAGTCGGAAAGCCCGCGCCGCCCGCGCCGACAATCCCCGCGTCATATACTATTTTTTGAAGCTCTTCAAAGGTCATTTTGCTTCCTCCTAAATATAGCGTAAGATGCATAACTTTTACGCTTTATTGTTTACCAAATATATAAGACTGAAAGAAAATCACTCATATTGCCGCTTTATAGACAATATGCCGCGCACCGATACCATGCTCATCACGGGCGCGGTGAGATGCGCGATTTTATTCAGACTTAGCATTGCTTTTCGTCGAGTATTCCTACTATTACCGCGTCAACAGGCGCTTCGTCCTTACCGAGCGCCTTGCGCGCGCCTGAGCCTGTAGTTATAATAACATCCTCGCCCATACCGGCGCCAACGCCGTCTACAGCTACAAGAAACTTATCAACAAGCTTATTGTTTTCAATGCACTGCACAAGCATAAACTTATAGCCTACAAGACCCTCCAGTTTATGCGTTGAAACAACGCTTCCATATACTCTGCCAATAATCATATTATCAATCCTTTTATTGCGCGTCTGCGCAATATGGTCTATTTTTCTAAAATCACAACTCTGTCGCCTGTCTTAATTGCGCAGGCATTTGCATCATCGGTATCGATGTGCATTTCCGTATTAAAATCTTCTCTTACTCTTACCTGAACGTTAAAGAAACGTGTCGGTTTTGAGTTCTGAATTTCGACATCAACAATGTCGTTATCTTTTATTCCATACTCTGCGGCATCTGCCGGAGTCATATGTATGTGTCTGTTTGCTATAATACAGCACTCATTCAAAAACACACTGCCCTTTGGACCAACCAGCGCCATAGGCGCGCTGCCCTTTAACTCGCCTGAAGGACGGACAGGCGGACTAACCTTTAATTTAAAGGTATCTGTTCTTGAAATCTCAACCTGTGATTCTTTTCTTACAGGTCCAAGTACACGTACTCCCTCGATTGTGCGAAGAGACGGACTTACAAGAGTTACACATTCCTCTGCCGCAAACTGATCACCCATAAGCATCTTTTTCGGTGTGAGTTCATGTCCTTTACCGAAAAGCTTTTCTAAATCTTCCTGCGACAAATGCACGTGTCTTGCTGACACGCCTACCTTTATACCGTTATTTGCTTCTTTTTGTTTTAAAATATCAACGACTGTTTTTGCAATCATATCCTGCAAATTGTTGTCCATTCCTTTTTCCTCCTAAAAACTGAGGTGCTTCCTTTTAACGCGGGAGGAAAATCCTCCCGCTAAAAGGAAATAATTCCATAAGTTATTCTTATGTACTTTTACACAAGAAGTCAGTTACCCTAAATTAAACAGCGGGTAAAATCTTTTCTACGTCGTTATGCGGACGCGGAATTACGTGTACTGATACAAGTTCGCCAAGTCTTGAGCCTGCTGCCGCACCTGCGTCTGTAGCAGCCTGAACTGCGCCAACATCGCCTCTTACCATTACTGTAACAAGACCGCTGCCGATTCTCTCTGTACCGATAAGTGTTACGTTTGCTGCCTTAACCATTGCGTCTGCCGCCTCGATTGCTGCAACAAGACCTCTTGTTTCCACCATACCTAATGCTTCTACTGCCATTTTATTTTCCTCCTATTTTTTCTTGGGCTTTGCCCTTTTTTACTTTTTTTATCTATCTAAAGCGTATTTAACGCATTAGAACTAATTTAGTTTGTTTTCTTCGCGCGTCCGCGTTTTGCAGCCGTCGAAGACGTTTTCGGCTTTGATGCCGTTTTTGTTGTTTTCGGAGCCGATTTAGCTGCCGTTTTTGCCGGAACTGTTGTTCCGACATGCGTTCCCGCTATTTCAGAGTTCGGTTTCTTTTCCTCCTCGTCAAGATGCAGGAATTTAAAAATCTCATTGTGAGGTCTCGCAATCACCTGTGATGCCTTTAGACAGTCACACTGCTTCGCTCTCGCAACACCCGCATCAACCGCTGCTTTAACCGCAGTTAATTCACCGCGCACAACGATTGTGACAAGTCTGCCGCCAAGCTTTCTCTCGGTTGCGACAAACTCAACATCCGCCGCTTTAAGCATATCGTCAAGCATTATAATCGCATTACCGAGCGCGCTGACCTCGACCAAACCTAATGAATATTCCATAATAATCTCCACCCCCTATTATAATGAAGGCAGGATTTTGGCAATGTCATCATGCGGACGAGGAATTACGTGTACCGCGTACACCTCACCTATTTCCTTTGCAACCGCTTCTCCCGCCTTAACGGCAGCGGTTACAGCATCAACATCGCCTTCAATCACTACATTTACAAGTCCTGAGCCGATTTTCTCAGTTCCGACTACCCATACATCCGCGGCTTTGGTCATTGCGTCAGAGGCTTCAATGGAAGCGGTAAGACTGCGTGTTTCAATAAATCCTAATGCTTTCATATTGTCCTCCTTTATCCGTTATTAGGGATATGACCAACTTTATCACGTCCCACGCTTACGCGGTTTGCCATTTTCTGAGAATCATCGGTAGGTCTTGCAATTATATGTTTATTTATAAGTCCCGAAACGCTTTGAGCCGCCTTAGCCGCCGCGTCAACCGCCGCTGTAACGGCGCTTACGCTTCCCTGTACCTTGACCGCCATAATCAGCGGTACTTCTACACTTTCGGCATTGGCAGGCTTATTTGAGTCAATCGCGATTACCTTAACGTCCGCCGCTTTTGCCGCTGCGTCCGCCGCAGTTACCGCCGTAACAAACCCGAACATTTCGATAATTCCTATAGCGTCATTCATAAGCAATCACCTATATCAAGTCTTTTCTGACGTATGCTATCTTTAAGCCTTTTTGCGCCAGATTGGTTTCAAGCGCCTCATTCATCTCCTCAAGAGGGAAACGGTGAGTTATCAGTTCCTTAATAGGAAGTCCTATCGCATTTGCTCTCTTTAAGAAGTCAAACGTTGTCGCATAATCTCTCAGAGTGTAAACCCAAGAGCCTACAAGCGTTATTTCCTTTGAGCAAAGGTCAAAGTGAGGATTTATTGTAGCGTCACCGCCGTTAATAAAGAAGCCTAATTCACAAAGTCCTCCGCCGTTTCTTATAAACTTATATATGTTCGCATGCGCCACAGGCGAGCCTGTACACTGGAACGCGAAGTCTGCAAGATAGCCTCCGAACGCGTCCTGAACTGCTCCGGCAAGAGCCTCAATACCCTTGTGGTTCATGAAGTTTACTGTCTCGTTAGCGCCCATTCTCTTAGCAAACTCAAGTCTCTGCTCATTACCGTCTACAGCCACGATATTTTCAATACCCATAGTGCGTAAAACAGCGATACAGATAAGACCGATAGGACCGCATCCCTGAACAACAACTCTTGAATTAAATCTCAGAATATTTGTTGTCTTTGCTCTCTCAACCGCGTGTACTAAAACCGCGCACGGCTCAATAAGGATTCTTGAATCAAGATCAAGATCACTTACGTTAAACACCGTCGAACCGCCTCTGATTAAGATATAGTCACTGTACCAACCGTTTAAGTGAACATCATCATCAGGAAGAAGTCCGTACACGTCAGCACCGCCGACATTCTGCTTATTAAGGTCAAACATTGTAATATCAGGATTGTCCTTAAATATCATACATGTAACAACCTTATCGCCAAGGTTAAGCGGTTTACCCGCGCTGTCAACCTTAACATTCTTACCCATCTTTACGATTTCGCCTGTACCCTCGTGACCGAGAACAACAGGGATAAGCGAGAACGGGTCGTTCTTATATTCATGAGCGTCAGTACCACAAACTCCGCAGCCTTCAACCTTTACGAGTATATCATCATCGCCCAACTCAGGAATATGATATTCCTGTATTTCAAACTTTTTAAGAGCTGTCATCATTGCTACTTTGGCTGTCTTAGGAATTTCACCATTTGAGCCGCATGAGCAATTTCCGCCGCACTGCTTCTTTGGATCAGATGAAGGGGTACTGCCTGTCATTTCCTGCAAAACCTGCGCTACAAGCTTTGCAACTTCATTTTCATTTATATTCAAGCCTATCAACTCCTTTTCTATTAATTTTATAATTAATCTTATTTATTTTAGGTCGGGGAAAAATCATTCAGCTTGCCATTTTGAACTGCTATGCCGTACGAGTGTACTGCGAGCAGTGAAAAATGGTGATGGACGATTTTAACCGACCGGTTATATAATGTTTAGCGCGTCCGACAATACACATCTGCGCTGTCTTGTAAAGCTTCTCGGAGAAGTAATTCCCTCGCCTGTAGGACCTGCGATTGTAAATGTTGTCCAACCCTCGGCATTGAAGCCTATACCTGCGTATGACGGAGCATTCTTTACGAATATAGTCGTGCAGATTGCCTTTGCATACTGCGTCATATGGTCAACATTCTTTGAGTGAAGGTGCGCGCTGTGACGGTTGCCGTGTTCAGCCTTAACCGCCATTTCCACAGCCTCGTCAAACGTGTCTACTCTTACGATAGGAAGTATCGGCATCATAAGTTCTGTCTGAACAAATGCCTGTGAAAACTCTGTTTCACAAATGATACATCTTATATCATCGCCAACATTTATGCCAATCTGCGCTAAAATCTTCTTAGCGTCGCGTCCTACCCAATCCTTGTTGATAACGCGCTTGGGTTTATCGCCTTCTTTCTTAGGCTTAGACCATACAAGCACAACATCTTCAAGCTGTTTAACCTGTTGTTCGCTAATCATATACGCTCCGTTTTTAAGCATATGATGAATAAGCTCGTCAGCAACATTCTTCATTACAAAACATTCCTTTTCGGCTATGCACGGAAGATTATTATCAAATGTACATCCGTCAATAATATCCTTCGCCGCCTTTGGAATATCAGCGGTGTCATCAACGACAACAGGCGGATTACCCGCGCCTGCGCCTATTGCTTTCTTACCGCTTGAGAGAAGCATTTTAACAACTCCCGGACCGCCTGTGGCAACCAACATTCTTACTGAAGGGTCATTAACCATCTTATTTGAACTTTCCATCGTTGGATTCGCTACTGTGGCTACTATATTCTCAGGACCTCCGGCTGCCAAAACTGCTCTGTTTACAAGGTCAACCGCGTATGCTGAAATTCTCTTGGCGTGCGGGTGAGGATTGAATAAAACTCCGTTTCCGCCCGCTAACATACATATACTGTTACAAATAACAGTGCAGCTTGGGTTTGTTGACGGTGTAATCGCGCCTATAATTCCAAACGGAGCCATCTCAACAAGCGTGAGACCTCTGTCTCCGGAAAGAGCGCGAGTTTCCAAATCCGATGTTCCCAAAGTCTTATCAGCAACAAGATGATGCTTTAAAATCTTGTGATACACATTACCCATCTTTGTGTCCTCAACAGCAAGTTTTGCCATTGCTTCCGCTTCTTCATGAGTAAGACGTCTGATTTCTTTTATGATATTTTCTCTTTGTTCTTTATTATAATGTCTAAAGGTTGTGTAAGCCTTATTACAAGCCGCAATCGCCTCTTCCATCGTTTCAAATACACCTATCTGCTTACGCTTCGGCGCATTGTCAAGGGAAGAAAGATCCATGCCGGCAAGTACATTCTTGACTATTTCACTTACCTGCTTTTCATCTACCATTTACTTTCCAAGCCTCCTTACCTACGGCTTTATTAAAGTATTCCGCGGCAACCATAGCCAAAATTGTGTCCTGCTCCTTGGTTCCACCTGATACTCCTACAGCGCCGTATATTTTATCTGCTTTTTTAAGCGGCATTCCTCCGCCCAAAAGCAATATTCCATTTCCGTTTGTCAGTCCGTCAAGCGAACCGCCTCTCGATTCTTCAAGAGCGATATGAGTAGGCATTTTTAACGCAACCGCCGTATATGCCTTATCCTGCGATGCCTGAATGCTCGCTATGTAACTGTCATCCATAGCATGGAGAAGCACAAGATTCGCGCCTTCATCACGAATAGCTATGACGACATTGACTCCCTTAATACGGGCTGCCGTTTCAATAGCAGAGGCAATCTTCTTTGCTATGTCAAGAGTCATTTTCGGACTTATATTTTCACTGACCGATACTTTCTTATCCGCCTTTCGCAAAACAACGGAAGAATCGAACTTTACGGTGTCAAGCCGTTCTTTCGGCACTGAATCTCCCGCGCCGAGATTTTTTTTAACCTCGCCGACAAGGGCTTCAATCGTTTTCATCGCTTGCCCTCCATTTATGCCAACGCAAATCTCACGGATTTACTTAATTATTTATTCATCTGCTCAAGGACTTTTTTTGTAACCTCTGCAACAATACTCTCTATGTCCTTATTGCCTGATGAAGTCGGACAAACCTGTGACGGAAGCGGCTGGAAGCCGTGGTACGCTGCTGATGACTCGACTCCGTACTTTTCATTTGCTTCTGTCGGTGACATTGAGCATGTGTCATCACCCGCATAACAACCCGGACAAAGCTTTTCCATCGGGTGCTTACCCGGAACGCCAAACTGCTTTCTAAGGTCAACAAGTTTTTTAACCTCGCCGCAAGGAATTTCCTTTTCGCCGCCAAGAAGTCTCGCATACATAAGAAGCTTAGCGTAAAACTCAGTTGATTCCATTCTGAAGAATGCTGTATTCAAATCACAGCCGAATGAAAGCGCGCCGTGGTTTGCAAGCAAAATAGCGTCATAATCCTGAAGATACGGCTCCAATGACTCAGGAATCTCCATTGTCGACGGTGTACCGTACTGCGCGATAGGAACAGCGCCAAGGAATATAATAGCCTCCGGCATAATCAGCTTGTCAAGCGGAATACCTGCGATAGCGAATGATGTCGCAATCGGAGGATGCGCGTGAACAACAGCCTTTACATCAGGTCTTTGCTGATACACCTTAAGGTGCATCTTAAATTCTGAGGAAGGTTTCCAAGGACCGTTAGCCTCCTTAAGATTGCCCTGACCATCAACCTTACAGATCATATCAGGAGTCATGAAACCCTTAGACACGCCTGTCGGAGTTACGAAATATGTGTCCTTATCTATCTGAACAGAGAAGTTACCGTCATTAGCGGCAACAAAACCGTCATTATAGATTTTTTTACCAACTTCGCAAAGCTCTTTTTTGATTTCGTAATCAGATTTGAACATTTGTTTTCCCTCTTTTCTTTGTTTCTTTTGGTTTTATTTTGTTTTGTTTTTATTATACACCATAACAGCCACAATGTAAAGACCTTTTTCCGTGTTTTTATGCCATATTCGGACGCTTTGCACGAAACAATAGTTCTTTTAACTGCGTACTATTATTTTATCACAAAACATAGGCATTTGGCAAGTACTTTCACTAACATTTTGCACAAAATAATTGATTATTTTTTTCCTCAATTTAATATTATACAAATACTAAGCCATATTTTTGTGAATTGTAACCAAAATGTAATATTGGGGAATTTATCAATGCTCAGAGAAACGAATTACAGCGTCAACCCTATAATCAATCAACGAAAAAACGGACTTCAAAATCGAAGTCCGTTTGATTCCCCTATACCTATATCTGTTAAATTACCCTTTTACCGCCAATAAATCTTGATGAGTAGTATGATGAATCAATAGATGTATACTGAATCACCTTACCTGTTGAAGGAGCATGAATCATCATTCCTTCGCCCACGTACATGCCTACGTGAGAAGCGTAACTACCGCTGCCGAAGAATACAAGATCGCCCGGTTCAAGCTGATTTCTTGTTATATATGTTCCCGGACCATGAAGCTGATCGTCAGCCACACGCGGAATCGTTATACCGTTCGCTCTGCATACGTACTGCACAAAGCCGCTGCAGTCAAATCCTGAAGGAGTTGTTCCTCCCCATAGATACGGTACTCCAAGATAATCATCAGCAACATCTAAAAGTCCCTGCGCCCGTGGATTTTCAGCAAGATACTGAGCATCCGGAATAGGAGCCTTTGATTTATATGTAAAGTCTACAGGCATGCTGTAAACCTCGCTGCCGTCATATAACACAGCGCCGATTGTTATAGCATATTCTTTGTCTGCAGCAAGCGAACCTTCCTGAACTTCGAAAGAAGTTGAGTCATACACATCCGACAAAAGAACTGATGACGCGTCCGCATCCTTGATTATTACATGATATGCCTGCGCTCCATCTATCGGAGTCCACTGAACCGCAAAGTTTCCTTCTTCTATTTCAGCGCCATCCTCAGGAAGTGTTATTTCAGGTAAATCAAGTGAAAAATCACTGTCGCTGAATTTACTGTATGAACGGTTTACGCTTGAGATTGCCTGTTCTCTTGTTGTCGAGCCAAGAGGCTGAAAAACACCATCGTCCACACCGCTCATAAGAGAATAATTAAGCATTGTGATTACTGCCGGCTTAGCCCATGAACTAACATCCTCGCTATCCACAAATGTGTCTAACGTGTCCGTGTCCTCATATCCGTCCGCAAGGCTAAAATTAACCTCACTGGCTGTAAGAGCACTTACAAGCATCTTTGCCATTTCCTCACGCGTAACAAGTCTGTCAGGCGTGAATGTTGTGTCACTTGTACCGGAAACCATTCCGTAGCAGTACGCCTGAGCAACAGCCATGCTGTTTGTATCCTCAAACGGTGACACATCAGGTTCTATCATATCTTCACCAGTAAGCTTTTCGTACAAATTTACTACAAGCTCACAGAACTCTTCACGAGTAATGTTATCCTTCAGGTTATTTGAAACTACCGAATATGAAACAAGTCCGGCTTCGTTCGCCTGTTGGTAGTCGGATATAGCCCAGCCGCTCAAATCAGCCGCAAAAGCTGACGTGCCAAGCACTGCTGACAATGATATAACAGATAAGATAATCTTCTTTTTCAAACTATTCAAGATATAATCTCTCCTTTTCTTTTAAAGACCTTTACCCTATTAGTTGTTACATGTTTTGTTCATCCGTGTTTAAATACATGCTTATGCCATTTCCTTGATGTTGCTTGTATTTTAACACTTCTAAATCACGATGTCAAGGGTTTGGAAGGCGAAAATGTTAAATCGCTTAAAACTTTCGTAGTATTTTTGTCATGTATCAGTAATTTTAGCGAAATATTACTGTAATTTAACTGAAATATTACGAGAAATATGCCTATTTATTTACATATATTTACATTTTTCATTTACATAAAAAAGTTTACCTAAACAACATCTTGTCATATGTCTCTAAAAAACACAAGATATTGTTTTATATATGGTAAAATCAACGAAATATATTACAAGTTTGTTACAAAAATTTAAAAAGTTGTGAAGAAATTGCTAAGCGACGCATAGGTATGCCATTTCTCAGCATATTTTTTTAAATAAATTCTCTTAATATTTATTTAAAAAATATTGAATTTACGCATTTTTAATTTGAGTTTCTTCCTATTATAATGTATAAAATGTAAAACAAAAAATATCCCGCAAAATACTCTTCTTGCAATTTAATCCGCACTGTGATATACTGAATTCAGGGGACGGCACCCATAACAAAAAACAGCGGAATAATTACAGAGGGGAGGACACCCATGACACAAAACATTACTGTAATAGATAAAAACGGACATACAATAGGAAGCACCTATCCCAAGCGTGCATTAGGACTTGTAAAAAAAGACAGGGCGCGATGGATAAATGCGGATACAATTTGTCTTTGCGCCCAGGATATGGAGGAAAAGACAATGGCAAACAATTTTTATGAAATTTTTGATAATCAAATTTCCAAAATGCAGGAACAGCTTAAAGACTATGAACCAGAAACATCAATGTCTGTGCGTATACAAATATTAAAAACCATGGAAATATTCAGAGCGCAGGAGCAGGGTACTAAAATTTTGGATATGATTAAGGATCAGCTTGATTTTCTAAAAAAGGATTTGGCGAGCACAGCCAATATCGACTTTACAAATACAGAAAACAGCATGGCTTTTGTAGCGCGGGAGGAAACAAAGCAAAGAATGCTCAATCTTATGGAAAAGCTGATAGATGCGACTATGACCCCGCATCAAGCCAATTCGGTGATTAACCGAGATACTATAGATGAATTTGGTGATAAGTTTCAAAATCAACCGCGGAATAATTTTGAAGGAACCGAGGACTTTCCAAAAGAATCCACCGCCAAATTGAACAACGAAATAAATCCCGCATTTAATCAAACAACATAAAAAGAGCCACATATGGGTGGCACTGTTAAGACAGTAAAAATAAGTGTTTAGGATAAAATTTGTCCTGAACACTTTTTTATTGCAACGCCACTCATTCTCTACTTGAAAATTGGCAGCGCTTAAAAAAATTTATATATTTCTATTGAAATACAAGCGAAAGGAGATATAATAGAAGTACCACAAATTTTACTGTCATTATAAATATATAATAATATTTCTTAATAATTCAAATGGAGGTCTTTTTTTTGTACCTCTGTTTTGGCATTTTTTTAGTACAATCAATCAGAAGTTTGTGTTCGTAAAAAATGCAGGCTTTATATATCTAAATACTTCTGTTTGAAACATTATGTATTTGTCAGTAAAATGTGTGGTAACATTAAATCCCAGCCGCGCAAAACATTTGTGATGAACTGAAAGATTTTGTCAAAAGTGATAAATTTGTGTCAAAATTAAAAGAACAACTGATGTCTTCGCCAAGCAATGGGCAAGCTATGTCTCAAATTATGGTAAAGGATATGGCAGAATGTGTTGTAGATTCTTTGGATATAAAGTCAGAGACGTAAAAACAGCCGCAGATACAGGAGATTTGCAAAAACATCTTCAAAACTGCAAACGTTCATCTCAAACAAAAACATTACAGCTGAGCAAGAAAAAGGGCGAATGGATAGTCGATAACGCTGAAGATATGAGAAAAAACATAGAGAACTTCTAATTTATAAATACAAAAGACTTTCGCCTTAACTTTGACACAACAATTTTAAAGCGGCAGTCTTTTTATTATGCCGCTGAGATTTTTGTCAAATTAACCTATAACTTGTCTTTAAATTTTACATATTAATAATTGAAAAATTTCTCAATATGTTATATAATAAATATATAAGATTATTTTTTAAGGAGGAATTTATCAATGGGTTATAAAGAAACATACAACCGATGGCTTGCCAGTACCGCCGTTGACGGGGATACAAAAGCGGAACTGAAAGCGATTGAATGCGACGAAAAGGAAATCGAGGAAAGATTTTACCGTGATCTTGAATTTGGCACAGCAGGCATGAGAGGAATCCTCGGCGCGGGCACAAACAGAATAAATATATATAATGTGCGTCAAGCAAGTCAGGGCGTTGCAAAATATGTAAACTCACGCGGAGCGGACGCCGCTAAGGCGGGCGTTCTAATCGGCTATGACACCCGTAACTTTTCCCGTACATTCGCGGAGGAGACTGCAAAAGTACTCACTGCCGCGGGAATTAAAACATATTTATTCCCCATAGTACACTCTGTTCCCGAGGTTTCTTTTGGTATAAGAGAACTCGGCTGCGCGGCGGGTGTTATGATTACAGCAAGCCATAACCCAAAGGAATACAATGGTTACAAAGTATACGGACCTGATGGCGGACAGCTTCCTCCGGACGCGGCTGATGTTGTCGTTGAAGCGATAAACAGCTATGATATTTTTGATGATGTCAAGTTCATTTCTCTTGACGAGGCAAAAGACAAAGGACTTTTGGAAATGGTCGGAAGCGACATTGACGAAAAATTCCTTGACGTTGTACAAACACAGCAGCAGAATCCCGAAGCTGTAAAAGAAGTCGCTGATACTTTTAAGCTTATATACACACCTTTTCACGGCACAGGTTCAAGACCTATTAAGGCAATGCTTGAAAGAATGGGATTTAAAAATGTGCTTGTGGTTAAGGAACAGGACACAGAGGATGGTAATTTCCCAACCGTTAAATCACCAAATCCCGAAGACAAAGAAGGCTTTGAAATTGCTATTAAAATGGCAAAAGAAAATGATGTTGATGTTATTATCGGCACTGATCCTGACTGCGACAGAGTCGGCATCGTTGTACGTGACGCGGAGGGTGTATACAGAACGCTGACAGGAAATCAGACAGGTGCGCTGCTTGTTGAGTATATATTAAAGTCAAAGAAAGAAAAAGGCACACTTCCCGAAAATGGTGTTGTTATCAAGACTATCGTTACAACAGAACTTGCCGCCGCGATTGCGAAATCATACAATATAGAAATAATGAATGTGCTTACAGGCTTCAAGTATATAGGCGAAAAAATGACGGAGTTTGCAGAGAAGAAAAATCACACATATCTTATCGGATTCGAGGAAAGCTACGGTTATCTTGTCGGAACTCACGCACGCGATAAGGACGGTGTTGTCGCAACAATGCTTATCGCTGAAATGGCTGCATATTATAAAACAAAAGGCAAGTCACTTTATGAAGCACTTATGGACGTATATGAAAAATACGGATACTATGCTGAAAAGACAGTTTCATTTACAATGCCCGGCAAGGACGGTATGGAGAAAATGGCAAAACTTTTGTCTGACCTTCGCTCTAATCCTCCGGTAAAAGCAGCGGGCATGGATATTATTCTTTACACAGATTACCAGTCTCAGACAATTAAGGACACAAACGGTAATGTTTCACCGCTTAAAGGACTTCCGAAATCGAATGTGCTGAAATACAACCTTTCGGATGATAAGACATATTTCATTGTCAGACCATCCGGAACTGAACCAAAAATTAAAATTTATCTCGGTACTTTTGCAGAAAGCTTTGAAAGCGCCGAAACAACTATTGAAAAGGTGCTTGCAGACTGCAAGGAACAATTTGGACTTTAATTTAAGTAATACAGAAAAGCTGACGCGGTTACGCGTCAGCTTCTTTATATTTTGCGTTTTGTTCTAAGTTTTGTACTGCCATTAACGGTTTCATATCCTTATCCCAAACATATACCGATATTTCGCAATCCGCATATTTTTCAGGCACTATAAATATCGTTTCCATTTCTATAACATTAGTCACCTCTATATGGCTTATAATACCGTTTTTCTTATATGCCACATACAGATTTATATCCTCCTCTTTCGGAGGTATTGTTTTTTCAAATACCAGTTTCGCCAACACTTTGCCCTCTGATTGCTTAAAGTCTATTCTATCAACAGGTTCAGAAGTTGGTGTCGGTGTCGGACTTGGTGTCGGTGTCGGACTCGGGCTTGGTGTCGGTGTCGGACTTGGTGTCGGACTCGGACTCGGTGTCGGTGTCGGACTCGGACTTGGTGTCGGACTCGGACTTGGTGTCGGTGTCGGACTTGGTGTCGGTGTCGGACTTGGTGTCGGTGTCGGACTTGGTGTCGGTGT
>CAJUEZ010000023.1:0-1899 GCA_910585485.1 uncultured Clostridia bacterium | reverse complement strand
CGGCGCTATTACGGTTATTGTACATTCCGCGCTGACTTCTCCGCATGATGCCGTAATTATCGCCGTTCCGCCTTCCTTTGCAGTCACAGTACCATTATCCACAACAGCAATCGACTCATCGCTTGACTGCCACGAAACAACGGAATCGACATTATTCATCGGATGAACATTTGCCGTTAAAGCAGATGTTTCACCTTTTTTCAGTTCCAAATATGATTTGTTTAACTCGATCCGAATAGCATGCACCATCAGCGCCTCATAAGCGTTGAGCCGCGCGCTTGTTTTGACTTTGCCCGTGAGTCCGCCCACAACGTCCGCGCTGCTCTCTATCTGCGCTATAATTTCCGCAGGAGTCATGTCAGGATACCGCTTGCGCATAATCGCCGCCGCGCTTGTTACCATAGGACATGCCATAGAAGTGCCGTTAAGAGAACTATAAGTAGGTGTGCCGCTATTCCACATAGTGCTGTATATACTCGTGCCCGGCGCGGCGACATCAACACTGTTCGCTCCATAATTTGAAAAAGTTGACAAATTGTCATTTTTATCTGTCGCGGCTACAGCAATGATATTGTCACTTTGATAAGAAGCTGGATATATTGGTTTCGCATCATTGTTATTCGGCAGACTTCCCGAAGCGGCATTACCCGATGCTGTTACAAAAACTGTGTTTTTACATGACTTTATCGCGTTAAAAATAATCTCAGAATACCCAAATCCGCCGAAACTGTTATTGGCAACAGTAAAACCCATTGAGTCAATATATTTCAGGGCTTTATATACATAGTCATTACTTGTGTCTTTGCCTGAGCCGAAAACTTTAAGAGGAACGATTTTCGCGTTACGCGCAAGTGACGCTACACCTATTTTATTATTTGTCATAGCGCTGATAATTCCCGAAACATGTGTTCCGTGCCCATTTTCGTCAGTAGCATCGTTGTCATTGGAATAAAAGTCCCAGCCCTGAACATCATCTATATATCCGTTGCCGTCATCATCTATTCCATTGTCGGGAATTTCTCCCGGATTTGTCCATATATTATTCACAAGGTCGGGATGAGTCGGCATAGTGCCCGAATCAATTACTGCCACAGCCATATCGGAACAATTTATATCCATCGCCCATACAGCCGGAGCGCTTATTTTATCCAATCCATATTGATTTCCCGCAACATAATGTGTGTCATTAGGCAACGATGACAAGCTGTAAATATAATTGGGTTCCGCGCATTCCACCTCCGGAATTTCTTTAAGCTTTTCTATCGTTTCAATAACATTTTCACGTCCCGGCTCTTTAAGCGTCAGTTTAAGCGCTATACTTTCCTCGTCCGCAGAAAAAAGTGAAATATCTCCGTCAGAGTGCACATCAAGGTTTTCTATTTCCGCTATACCCAAGCCTGCGAATGTCATGCCCGCAGAAGATAACCTTGTTGAAAACAAGCTTACCGCTCCTGAATTTTGCCGCATCAAAACAAGCACAGAACTTTCGTCAAATTCCGCGTCATAATTTACATCGTGATAATAATTATCCGACAAAATGTAGTCATTTGAATACTCAGAACTTACAGGGAAGCAATTCCACGTAAACGCGATTACTATGCTGATACAGATTACCACATATTTTTTCATTAAATTATACCTCATTTGGATATATTTCTACATAAAATACCTCATTATAATTATAACATCCTGATATTATAAAGTCAATTTTAATCTTTATAGCCTTGACTTTTTTTTCGCTATATGATAGAATAACGAAGTGTCTTTGGAGAAGTATCGAAGCGGTCATAACGGGGCGCACTCGAAATGCGTTTGTCTTAACGGACACGTGGGTTCGAATCCCACCTTCTCCGCCATTCACTCAATACTCTACTTTTGAACGGGTAAGTATTGATTAGG
>CAJUEZ010000022.1 GCA_910585485.1 uncultured Clostridia bacterium | reverse complement strand
AAAGATAGGCGTATTTTCCATTGCATTAGGCGCTTATCTTCCACAATTTCCGTCACTCGTGCCTGAATTTGAGGCTCAATTCGACGCGTTTAAAAAGACACTTCCCGATACTGTGGAAATTATTGACGGCGGAATAGTAACGACAAAGGAGCAGTCACAGGCAGCAGGAGACTTATTCCGCGCGGCAGACGTAGATTTGGTATTTTTACAGCTTTTGACATATGCCACATCCTACAATATGCTTCCGGCTGTAAAAGACTTGGATGTTCCGGTAGTTCTTGTCAACGTGCAGAAATTAAAGGCGCTTGATTATGACCATACCGATATTGCATCATGGCTCGGCGAAGGCTATGCCTGCGGCGCTGTCGGAGAGATGGTGGCTGACCTTGAACGTTTCGGCAAAAGACACGCGGTAATCACAGGTGTTGTTGAAGGCGGAGACGATGGCGTTCAGAAGGAAATAGACGAATGGTGCCGCGCGGCTCAGACAAGAAGAAGATTCAGAGATACAAACATCGCGCAGATTGGCAGACCATACCCCGGCATGATGGATTTATACATTGATGAATCTAACTTGTACAGAAGAATGAACTTGTATACAAAGCAGTTCGATTGGGAAAAAATGTGGGCGATTGCCGATGACATCACAGACGAAACCACTATCCGCGCAAAGGCTCAGGATATTCTTGATACCTTTGATATTGAAGGCGGCGGAAGTATTGAGGAAGTATGGGAAATGGCAAAATACGTTGTCGCATTTGAGCAGTGGGTTAAGGACGAAAAGCTTGGTCTTATCGCTTCTCACTATGATGGCTTTGCTCAGGGTAAAGCCGGTGTACTTGACAGTATGCTTATCCCCGCGTTTTCAATGCTGATTAAACAGGGTACAGCCTGCGCGGTTGAGGGCGACATGAAAGTTGCCATGGCAATGAGTATATTAAAGACAATTTCGGGAACAGGTCAGCTTGCTGAGATGTATTCTATCGACTTTAACGACGACATAGCTATCATAGGTCACAGCGGCTCCGGCGACGCGGATATATCCGACAAAAAGCCGACAATGAAAATCGTTAAGGTATTCCACGGCAAGACAGGCGGCGGTTATCTTACTCAGTTCTATCCGTATACCGGACCTGTTACTTATCTCGCAATCACGCAGGACGGAGACGGTAAATTTAAGTTTATCGTCGCAGAGGGTGTAAATGAAGAGGGTAAAATCCTTTCCTTCGGCGATACTAATATGAGAACACGCTTTACATGCGGCGCGCGGGAATTTGTTAACCGCTGGAGCGAATGCGGACCTACCCATCACTTCGCGGCGGCTACAGGCAGACATATTGACACAATATTGAAAGTTGCAAAAATATTCAATGTGCCGGTTGATATTGTAACAAGATAGTATTTTAATATCTTGAATTTAAATTTTTGCAAAAAACACTCACCAAAAACATGAGGGTTAACAGTGAATTTTATGAGGACATAATCATTTACGATTATGTCCTTTTTAATATGCAATCAAAATCCTTTTGTCCAACACTTGCAATTTTCTGTCGCTTATTGTATAATAGAAAATGGATAGAATTTCTATCCGTTGCCTTACGGCAAATTTGCGGTACTTTTGAATACAAATTTACAAATGCGCGTATGTTAGATAAAAACATAGGCTCTAATTATCATTCGCTTTTGTAAATTTGGAATGAATTGTACCGCAATACAATAATAGTCTTGCCTATGTTTTTTTACGCAAGCAGGACTATTGTATGCTTGCGTATTTTTTATCTTATAGGAACTTACTCACAGCGTGAGTAAGTTTGCATATTACAAAAAAGCGCAGCGTAGTTGCAAAGCAACTTTTTTATATAGACTTTTAAAGGAGGTACATTTATGAAAAAACTAATTTCACTATTCACAACGCTATGTATTGTTTTCGGGGTGCTTGGCGCGTTTACGGTGTTTGCCGATGATACGGGGATTACAGAAATATCTACGCTTGCGGAGCTTGAAGCGTTCCGAGATGATGTAAACAACGGTAATACATACGAGGGTAAAACTGTTAAGCTGACCGCTGACATTGATATGTCGAAGAAATACGGTGAGGACAAGGAAAGCTGGACGCCTATCGGAACAGAGGAACACCCGTTTAACGGCACATTCAGAGGTTCAGGTCGTATGATAGACAACTTGTACATTAACTCAAAAAATATGAACAGCGGCTTGTTCGGACACACAGACAGCAAATCAATCATTACCCATTTAACCGTAGGCGGTTGTTTGAATGTCAATACAGACACTAACGACTCTCTGTATGCCGGCGCAATTGTAGGACACAATCAGGGTATTATTGATGGCTGTAACAACGACGCGTCCATAAATGCGATAGAAGCCGCTCCATCAGGAGGTGTGATTTCGGGCGGAATTGCAGGATTTAACAAAGGTATAATACGGAAATGTACAAACAGCGGTACGGTTTCAACCAAAACCATACTTGTCGGCGGTATATGCGGACGAAACTTCGGACTTATCGAAAACTGTTTTAACGCGGGAAATGTGAGCGGAAAATATTTAATAGGCGGTCTTTGCGCGCAGCTTATAACCTGCGGCAGAATATCAAAGTGCTTTAATATCGGTTTGATAGACGGAGAAGATTGCGTGGGAGATATGGCAGGCGATGACGGTGGAACAGGAATAAATAATGTTTACTACTGCAAGCCTTTTGACGAAATAACCTCCGATATAGGAACAGCGAAAACCGCCGAACAATTTGCGTCCGGCGAGGTTGCATATTTGCTTGGTGATGAATGGGGACAAAATATCGGTGTTGATGAATACCCTGTAATCGGTGGCGATAAAGTTTATTTGGTAAATAATACTTATACAAATACTGCGCCAAATACAGAAACGGCGGATATTACAGAAATATCCACACTCGCGGAACTTGAAGCGTTCCGAGATGATGTAAACAACGGTAATACATACGAGGGTAAAACGGTTAAGCTGACCGCCGATATTGATATGTCCGAAAAATACGGCGAGGGTAAAGAAAGCTGGACACCGATTGGCATTTTTGATTGGGAAAATCCTATGTTGTTTTCGGGAACGTTTGACGGCGATGGGCATACTATAATCGGATTATATATCAATACGGAAACAGACTGGGATACGGGCTTATTTGCAATCGTTGACGGGACTGTTCAAAATCTCAATGTGCAAGGCTATGTTTTGACAACGCATATGAGTGGTTGCGCCGCAGGGCTTGTACAGCAGGTCGGAGAAAACGGCAGAATTTTGGATTGTTCGTTTGATGGTATTATAGAAAGCCGTAATTATGTCGCCGCAGGAATTGCGTCGGCAAATCTTGGTTTTATATCTGGTTGCAAATTCAGCGGAAAGGTCATTGGTTGGCATTTGACGGGAGCGATAGCGAGCAACGGCGGCGAGGAAAGTATTATTAAAAATTGTATAAACGAAGGAGAAATTATGGTCAATCTTTGCGGCGGCGGTATTGTCGGCGCAGGCAATAGAATAGAGAATTGCGTCAACGTCGGAAAGATTACGGGGGTATCGAGACCTGCGGTGGAAGGCTATGAGCCAGAAACTTCTTGGGGTGTCGGCGGTATTGCCGGTGTGTTAAATGTCGGCGGCGGTGTTGAAAATTGCTATAATACAGGAGAGGTTTCAGGTAACAGCGAGGTCGGCGGTATCATCGGCACCGCTGAAGAAGGTTGGACGGAGAACTGGTCTATTGCACAGGTGAAAAATTGCTATAATATCGGCAAAGTCACCTTAACTATGGAGAATGACGGTAGGCATAATATAGGCGCAATTATTGGCAGTCGCGAGTATATTCCTCCATTTGATGGTGAGAATGATACAAAAACGCTTACCTCCGAAGCGATAGACTGCTATTATTTAAGCGGTACTGCTGAAAAGGGCTGCGGCGGTATTGCCGAAGATACCGCAACCGCGCTTACATCAGAACAATTTGCGAGCGAGGAAAATTTTGCAAATTGGAATTTTGACACAGTATGGGATATTGATGCAAGCTTAGGCAGACCTGTTTTACGGTTAAACAGAGAAGAACCGCCCATACATGCGCATACACTTGTACATCACGAAGCAAAAGCCGCAACCTGTACCGAAGCGGGCAACCGTGAATATTGGCAGTGCTCCGACTGCTCTAATGTATTTGAGGACGAGGAAGCCACACGGGAAATAGACGGTATTCCGACTATTGACGCAACAGGTCATACAGAGGTAACAGACACAGCGGTTGAGCCTACTTGCGAAACAGACGGCAGGACGGCGGGCAGTCATTGCAGTGTGTGCAATACAGTGATTACTGAGCAGACGATAATACCTAAGTTAAATCATAACTGGAGTGAATGGGAGATAACAGCAGAGCCGACCCAAACAGACGAGGGCATTAAAACAAGAGAGTGTAAAAACGGGTGCGGTACAAAAGAAGCTGAAAAAATACCCGTATTAAAATTCAGTATAAAATACGAAAACGAAAAAGCTATTGTAACCGTTCCAAAAGACGGTACATATACGGTAATTTTCGCCGCGTATGACAACGGCAGACTATTAAGCGTCAATGCACAGGATATACAACTTGTAAAGGGCGAAAATCCGCCTATATCCCCACAAAACTTTAACGCAAATGTAAAGGTTAAGGTTATGCTTTGGGACAGCTTAAAAGGAATGAAGCCGCTTTGCGCGGCAGACGGAAATTAAATTAGCGTTTATGCGATTTTTAAAAAAATCGTCTGAATGCTCAGTAAAAGAGATACGGACAAAAACAAGTCTGTATCTCTTTCATTTTGCACTCTGTTTGTCGGTAAATAATAGTTTTCAATACTTCCCCACTCATCTAAAACATGAGTGTTTTTATATACTCCCCTTCCCAATGCTTAATATTTGATACCAATTATAATAATATTATTTAGTTGAATTTTTTAAGTTTACTTATGGCAGAATATGTGATATACTGTATGATAATAAACTAATAGAATTTACAGATTTACGAGGTTTTTATGAAAAATAATAACAGAAACAAAAAACATATTCTGAGTTTGCTGCTCCTTTTGATTCTCATAGGAGTGACATTTTTTCTGATATTCAAAAAGACAAGTATTGCTTCTGTCCGTCTTGCCCTTTCACATATCAATCCTATATACGTTGTCATGGGAATAGCTTGTATGTTTATATATGTTTCCTGCGAAGGAGAATGCCTTAGAATCATCTGTAATTCACTTGGCGAAAAAATAAGCTTCCCAAAGTCGTTTGTTTACGCTTGCTCGGACGTTTATTTTTCCGCGATAACTCCGTCCGCGACAGGCGGACAACCCGCTATGATATATTACATGTCCAAAGATAATATTCCGCTGTCACGTTCCTCACTCTCTGTATTGCTTACACTTATCGAATACATGGCAGTACTTGTGATTTTAGGAATATTATCCTTTTTCTTTCATTTCAGTTTTATAATGCACAGCACACTGTTCATTATTATGTTCTGCTTCGGACTTGTTATGAGTGCTCTTGTTATAGTAGGCAGTTTGGCGGCAATGTTTTCAAAAACGCTTATTCAGCGTTTCGGAAGATGGTGTATACGCGTTCTGGCAAAAATACGCATTATAAAGGATACGGAAAGCGCAAATGCGTCGCTTGATAAGCAGCTTGCCGAATACAAAAAAGGCGCTGAATATATAAAGACTCATCCCATTATATCAATACGAGTATTTATTATATCTTTTATACAGCGCACCAGTCTGCTCACAGTAACATATCTTGTATACCGCGGACTCGGTTTAAATGACACTTCTATGATTTCGGTTCTTGCAATGCAGTCTGTGGTTATGCTATCGGTAACCTCGCTTCCTCTCCCGGGAGCGGTTGGAGCATCTGAATTTATGTTCACGCAGGCATTTGGAAACTTCTTCCCCAGAGATTTGGTAATGCCAGCGATGCTTCTGACAAGAGGAATTAATTTTTACTTTAACACCCTATTCGCAGGAGCGGTATCCATGTGCAACCACATCTCGCTAATGAGAAAAAGAAGAAAAAATAACAGTTCTAAAAACAACGCGCGGTAAATATTTTTACCGCGCGTTTATACATTAATATGAAATTCCTATTTTATCTCTCCATGTTTTTCATAGTGTGAAACCTGAGATATTTTATTTTCTTCGTCCACAAATACAACCGACGGATTATGCGTCTTTGCCTCATCGGGTGTAAGCGAGCAATATGCCATAATAATGACTTTATCACCCTTTTGCACACATCTTGCGGCGGCGCCGTTCAAACATATAACACCTGAGTTCTCCTCACCCGCTATTGTGTATGTTTCAAACCGTTCGCCGTTATTTATATCAACAACCTGTACCTTTTCATATTCCAGTATTCCCGCCGCCTTTAACAAAGCCGAATCGACCGTTATACTGCCGACATAATTCAGTTCCGCCTGCGTCACCGTCGCGCGGTGTATTTTCCCTTTCAGCATTGTGATTTCCATATCCGTACTCCTTACTCCATAATGAAATTGTCAATCAGACGGGTTTTTCCTATATAAACTGCCATCGCACAAAGCAACGGTTTCTGAATCGTTTCAAGACTTTCAAGCTGATTTAAGTCAACCATTTCCACATAATCAATTTTTGCCAACGATTCTTTTTCTATTTCCTCTTTTATTCTGCCGACAACCGCCGCCGCGCTTGTCTCGCCGCTGTTAATCATATCTTTTCCTATATTCAGCGAGCGTGAAAGACAAAGCGCCGCCTTACGCTCCTCACTGCTCAAATACGTATTCCTTGATGATTTCGCCAGTCCGTCCGCCTCGCGGATAATAGGACAGCCGACAATTTCTATACCAAAATTCAAGTCCTTAACCATCTTCTTTATAACGCAAAGCTGCTGCGCGTCCTTTTGTCCAAAATACGCTCTGTCAGGTGTTACAATATTAAACAGCTTGCTGACAACAGTGCACACACCCGAAAAATGTATAGGACGCGTCTTTCCGCAGAGCACCTTTGTGATTTTGTTCATATCAACAAACGTCAGAGCGCCGTCATACATCTCGTCCGCCTCAGGATTAAATATAAGTGACGCTCCCGCCGCCTCGCAAAGAGCCGCGTCCGCGTTTATATCGCGCGGATAACTCTCAAAATCCTCATTCGGACCGAACTGGGTAGGATTTACAAAATCGCTTACAACAACTCTGTCATTCTCCTCAACGGCACGGTCAATAAGGCTTTTATGCCCCTCATGCAGATAACCCATTGTCGGCACAAGACCGACTGTCAGACCGTCTTTTCTCCATTGGTTTATTATCGTTCTTAACTCGTCTATCTTTTTTATAATCTGCATTTCATCTGTCCCCTCTCACTATTCGCATTACATCCTCGTCTATTTTAAAAGTATGTTCTTTTGACGGGAATGCCCCTGATTTTACTTCCTCACAGTAGCGCTTAAAGCTATCCTTCATGCTTTCACCGACATTACCGAATTTTTTCACAAATTTCGGTGTAAAATCAGAATACATTCCAAGCATATCCTGATATACAAGCACCTGACCGTCACAATCCTTTCCCGCTCCTATGCCAATAGTCGGAATTGATAAAATTTCTGTTATATATGCCGCGAGCGCTGACGGCACACACTCAAGAACTACCGCGAACGCGCCTGCGTCCTCGACAGCTTTCGCGTCCTCAATCACGCGCTTTGCGTCCTCGGCAGACTTACCCTGAACCTTAAAGCCGCCGAACGCGTTTACCGACTGTGGAGTCATTCCGATATGACCCATAACAGGAATTGACGCATCCACAATAGCGCGAATATGTTCTTTAAACTTCACACCGCCCTCCAGCTTAACAGCGTCAGCATATCCCTCTTTTACCAGTCTGCCGGCATTGACGACAGCGTCATAAACCGATGTCTGATATGACATAAATGGCATATCTGTAACTACCAACGAGTTCTTTGCCCCGCGCGCAACCGCGGCGCTGTGGTGAATCATATCCTCCATCGTCACGCTGAGCGTGTTCTCGTATCCGAGCATAACCATGCCAAGAGAATCACCCACAAGAATCGCGTCTATCCCCGCGCTGTCCGCAAGGCTTGCCGTCGAATAGTCATAGGCGGTAAGCATTGTAATCTTCTCGCCTTTTGACTTGTAGTTCTTGAATGTCGCTGTAGTTGTTTTCATTTACTTATTCCTTTCCGTCATTTTATATATAACGTCCGTAAGACACTGATATGATTGTTTTTCACTTTCAGAAAGCGTCTGCATATGTCGCTCAATCGTAATCTTGTCACCTCGCGCAGCAGGTCCTGTAATCGCTTTTTCGCAGCCATAATTTATTATATTGTCCATGTTGCGCTTCATAAGCGCTTTAAGTGCGCCGCATGCTTCTTCATGTTCAAATCCGCACTCTTCAAGAAGCTTCTCCGCCTCATAACAAACCGATACAACAAAATTAGACGCAAAGCAGGACGCCGCGTGATATTTAGCCTTATTTTCACTTTTTATAACTTTAAACCGATTACCGCATATTGAAAGAATCTCAGATACCGTATCTATCGCCCTTTTTCCGCCCTCGATTGTAAAAAAAGCCTCCGACACAGCCTGCAAAGACGTATGCCTGCAATTAAAAGCAAGCATTGGATGAACCGAGCAAATCATTTCCGGATTCGCTCCCATAAAAATTTCACTTGACACAGAACCGCTGCAATGACATATTATTTTATCCGTTAAATCCATATGTCGTATTTCATTCCAAATCTGAAGAATTAATGTGTCAGTAACCGTTATAAAAATCACATCACTTTTACTGACTATTTCCTCGCAGCTAAAAAAAGTAAAGTCTTCTGTATTATTTCTTCGCGATGAAAATCCGCTTATTTTAATGCCCTTGCTTCTGAAATAGTAAGCCAGGCTCATACCGCATTTTCCCGCTCCGATAAATCCTATCGCGCTTATATTACCGCCTCCCGATAATATCACCGCAACGGCTGTCAGGTGCAATTTTCATAGAAATACTGCCCATCGCTCGTATTTTACCATACTTCATCTAATATTACAATAGTTTTGTTGAAATAACCCAAAGAGAAATTTTATGTAAAATAAATACAAATATGACATGGCTTTATACAATTTCTTAAAATAATATAAAATTCTTACAACCAATATATTCTTGTTTATTCATGCGTTGTGTAATATGCACAAAAATCACTGAATAAGTTATACACATCTTACTATTTAAATTAGTTTCAAATGATGTTATGATTATAATATATGGATTAATATTAGGAGGTGCAGAAATGTACACAAAACCGGATATTCCTTTTAAAGGAACAAATGCTCAGGAAATTGAGTTGAGAGAATTTATTGACACTGAAAAATCACAACCCGGAGCACTGATGCCTGTACTTCAAAAAGCGCAGGAAATCTACGGCTATCTTCCGATAGAAGTACAGGGAATAGTGGCTGAAGGACTTGGGTTATCGCTCAGCGAGGTATACGGCGTTGCGACATTCTACTCGCAGTTTTCGCTCAATCCAAAGGGAGAGCATCGCATAAGCGTGTGTCTTGGCACTGCGTGCTATGTAAAGGGCGCGGATAAAATTCTTGAAGGCATTGAAAAACGTCTTGGAATTAAGTGCGGCGAATGCACCTCAGACGGAGTATTTTCGCTTGATTCATGCAGATGCGTGGGCGCTTGCGGACTCGCCCCTGTTATGATGATAGACGATGATGTTTACGGCAGAATGACGGTAGACCAAATTGACGATATACTTAAAAAATATACCGTGAAGGGTAAAAAGTAAAGGAGGGAAATAAATGCTTACCATTGAAGAATTAAATCAAATTCGTGATAAAATGAAAGACCTCGTTTCTATGAGAAACGAAAACGCTGAAAATAAATCAGGCTATAAATATCAGGTTCTTGTCTGCGGCGGTACGGGTTGTCATTCATCGGGCAGTCAGAAGGTTTTGGACACCCTGAACGACGAAATCGCGTCTCATGGTCTTGAAAAGGACGTTAAGGTAGTAAGAACGGGCTGTTTTGGTCTTTGCTCCTTAGGTCCGATTATGATTGTGTACCCCGAGGGCGCGTTTTACGCGCGCGTTCAGCCTGAGACTATCCATGAGATAGTTGAGGAACACCTCATAAAGGGCAATATGGTAAAGCACCTGCTTTACGAGAGCACTGTATGCGAGGACGGAAGTATTAAATCGCTTCAGGAAACGGACTTCTATAAAAAACAGCTTCGTATCGCGCTTAAAAACTGCGGTGTGATTGACCCGGAGGACATCGAAGAGTACATAGCTACAGACGGTTATCAGGCGCTTGCAAAGGCGCTTACCACTATGACACCCGATGACGTTATACAGGTGCTTCTTGACAGCGGACTTCGCGGCAGAGGCGGCGGAGGGTTCCCGACAGGACGCAAATGGGCGTTTGCAAAAGCGTCTGAAAGCGACCAGAAATATGTGTGCTGTAACGCGGACGAGGGTGACCCCGGTGCGTTTATGGACCGTTCAATCTTAGAGGGCGATCCGCACACTGTTCTTGAGGCAATGGCTATTGCAGGCTACACCATAGGCGCAAATAAGGGTTATATATATGTAAGAGCGGAGTACCCCGTAGCGGTAAACCGCCTGAATGTCGCAATACGTCAGGCAAAGGAATACGGACTTTTGGGCGAAGGTATTTTCGGAACAGATTTTTCATTCGACATTGAACTTCGTCTTGGCGCGGGAGCGTTTGTATGCGGTGAGGAAACCGCTCTTATGACCTCTATTGAAGGTCACCGCGGCGAACCCAGACCGCGTCCGCCGTTCCCGGCGGTTAAGGGTCTGTTTGGCAAGCCGACAATCCTTAATAACGTTGAAACATACGCTAATATTTGTAAGATAATCTTAAACGGCCCAGAGTGGTTTGCCTCAATGGGTACGGAGATGTCAAAGGGTACAAAAGTGTTTGCTCTGGGCGGTAAGATTACAAACGTCGGACTTGTTGAAGTACCGATGGGCACGACGCTCCGTGAAATCGTTGAGGAGATAGGCGGCGGCGTGCCTAACGGCAAGAAGTTCAAGGCGGCGCAGACGGGCGGACCATCGGGCGGATGTATCCCCGCTTGTCATATTGACGTGCCTATTGACTATGATAATCTTATCGCGCTTGGCTCAATGATGGGTTCAGGCGGTCTGATTGTTATGGACGAGGACACCTGTATGGTGGATATTGCGAAGTTCTTCCTTGAATTTACGGTTGACGAGTCGTGCGGAAAATGTACGCCGTGCCGTATCGGAACACGCAGACTTTACCAGTTTATCGACAAGATTACAAAGGGCGAGGGCGAGCTTGAGGATTTGGATAAGATTAAGGAGTTATGCGCCCACATGCAGTCCACCTCGCTCTGCGCGCTCGGTCAGACAACGCCGAACCCTGTAATTTCAACAATGCATTATTTCCAGGACGAGTACATTGCGCACGTTAAGGACAAGACTTGTCCTGCGGGAGTATGTAAGGATTTGATGTCATACGAGATTATACCGAAAAAATGTAAGGGCTGTACGCTCTGCGCTAAGAATTGTCCGGTCAATGCTATTTCAGGTTCTGTTAAAGAACCGCACGTTATTGACAGAGAGAAGTGTATTAAGTGCGGATTATGTGAGAAGAATTGTAAATTCGGCGCAATAGTAAAGAAATAAGGGAGGAATGACGAAATGGTAACATTAAAAATAAACGGCATAAGCGTTACTGTGCCGGAGGATTACACTATTCTTCAGGCGGCAAAGGAGATTAATGTTGAAATCCCCTCTCTGTGCTACTTAAAGGATGTAAACTGTATCGGTTCATGCCGCGTCTGCGTGGTTGAGCTGGTGGAAAGAGGCAGAAGCCGTCTTGTTGCGTCGTGCGTTTACCCTGTTGCGGATGGTATGGAAGTCTATACAAACACTCCCGCGGTAAGAACGTCAAGACGTACTACTATTGAGCTTATTCTCTCAACTCACCATAAAAAGTGCCTTTCATGCGTGAGAGGCAACAACTGTGAGCTTCAGAAGCTCGCGTTTGACTATGGAGTTGACGAGGACAGATTTGCCCAGGAGGAAATTCAGTACGACATCGATGATGTTTCGCCGTATATAGTAAGAGATAACAATAAATGTATTATGTGCCGCAGATGTACGGCGGCATGCAACAAGGTGCAGACCGTAGGCGCAATCGGCGAGATTGCCAGAGGCTACAAGGTGCATATAGGAAGCGCGTTTGAAAAGAGCCTTGACGACTCAGTCTGCGTAGGGTGCGGACAGTGCGTTGTGGCGTGCCCCGTAGGCGCTTTGAGCGAAAAGAGCCAGATTGACGTTGTTTGGGACGCTATTGCCGACCCCAAGCAGAAGGTAATATTCTTTACCGCACCGTCAATCCGCGCGACTTTGGGCGAATGCTTTGATATGAGTGTCGGCACAAATGTTGAGGGTAAAATGGTTTCGGCTATCCGCCGTCTTGGAGTTGACGGTGTGTTCAACATGGACGTTACGGCTGATTTGACAATCGTTGAGGAGGCGAACGAGCTTATTGAGCGTATACAGAATGGGCAGACTTTGCCGATGTTTACAAGCTGCTGCCCCGGCTGGGTTAAGTTTGTTGAGCATCAGTATCCCGAGTTTATTCCGAACCTTTCGACGTGTAAATCACCTCAGCAGATGTTCGGTGCGGTTATAAAAAGCTACTACGCTCAGAAAAACGGCATTGACCCTGATGATTTGTTTGTAGTAAGCGTTATTCCGTGTACGGCTAAGAAGTTTGAGTGTACGCGTGAGGAGGAAAACGCGTTTGACTTTGCTGATGTTGACGTTTCCCTGACAACAAGAGAACTTTCAAAGATGATTAAGGGCGCAGGACTTAAATTTACAGACCTTGACGACGGTGAGTTTGACAACCCGTTTGAGACAGCTACAGGCGCCGGGGCGATTTTCGGCGCTACGGGCGGTGTTATGGAGGCGGCTTTAAGAACTGCGGCAGACATACTGGACGGCGGTTCAAAAAAGATTGAGTTTAAGGAAGTGCGCGGCACGCAGGGCGTAAAAGAAGCGACCTATACCGTTGGCGGTCAGAAGCTGCGCGTAGCGGTTGCGTCGGGTCTGGGCAATGCGAGAAAAATCCTTGACGGCATAAAGAGCGGCGAGAGAGAATACGACTTTGTAGAGATAATGGCGTGTCCCGGAGGCTGCGTAAACGGCGGCGGACAGCCTGTTCAGGGCGACAGCGTAAGAAACTACGTTGATTTAAAGATGCTCCGCGCAAAGGCGCTTTACGACGCCGATAAAAAGATGAAGTACAGAAAGTCGCATGAAAATCCTGTTATAAAAATGCTTTATGACGAGTATTTCGATGCGCCGGGCAAGCAACGCGCGCACAGACTTCTGCACACATCATACGTTAAACGTGAGAGATATTAATTAAAAAAATATAAAGCATCATTCATAGTTAAAATGAATACAAACATATTAGAAACAGACTCGCTTAAATATCTGTATCCAAAATGTTCTGACTCCATGCGGCAAGAAATCGACACGCCCGGTCAATATGTGAATTAAGTATACTATAATCACCTTGCCGGGTATCGGACTATTGGTGATAAAAGCAAAAATCACGGTCAACCGTGATTTTTCTATTCTCTTAAAATTGTCTTATCTCTGCCTTCCTCTATATCCATATAAAAAGACCTGTTGTAAATTAACAACAGGTCTTAACGTTTCCTTGAAAAGGATTACTGTATTAACTTAGCAGCAACAGCCACAGTCGCAATCATCATCAGGCACAGATGGGTCTTGCTGACCGTCGTCAAGGAAGTCGCATCTCTCAGGCGGGAAGAATTCATCAACCGGAAAGTCTATTCTCTCAAATAAATCACACGGGTTGTCATCAGTTGCCGATACCCTAAATAGACCATATGAATTATTTGTACAGCACCTCTGATAAACTTACTCGTTCTCTTGACTTTTCTGTGCGCTTTATCCACACAATTTTATTCGGTGCAGAATAATAGTATATCACTTTATTAACACCATCAGGCAACACGCGCTCATCATTGCAATCATTTATTGATTCTTTCGTCTCAATTTTGATAATCTCAGCATAAAATTACCTTCGTTTTCATATTACATTTTATTTTTTCTTATCGTTCAATCCGTTTTTTATTGACTCTTTGAGGGTTTCTTCATATAGCTTGCGCTGCTCTGCCAAAAATTCTTGCATTGACGTGCCGGTTCTGCGTAAAACTTCCAATGCTTTTTTCTCTCTCTTCCGGCGTATTCTGTCTAACCATTTCATAAATATGCTCTCCTTTCCGCCGTATAAACTATAAAAATATAGGATTGCCCGTAAAGAGCAATCCTCAGATGATGCGTTTTCTGCATTATGTTAATACAGTTGATTCTATCAGATTTAATGATTATAACCCATTTCCAATAATAAACAGGAAAAGTTATAGCATCAGACCTATCAGTTTATAGTAAGTTTACACTGATAGCGTTGGCAGTAACTACCTGCTTGTGTATCTATATTTTTGATTAAACATTTGTTTTTTGCCCTACTATCAAATTCCCACAAATTTATTCTTGGATTTTTAGGACTGATACATGAATTGGTAGGGTCATACCAATTTGTACAAAAAGCACATCTTTTCGCTCCTTTTATACTTATCATCATTATTTTTCACCCCCTTTCTATCTGTTTCTATGCTCTAATATCATTTTAGCGGCTCTTTTACGAGCACTTGTTTCAAAAAAACTATTGGCAATACCCTCTAATTCAGCTGAGCTTTTTGACTTTAACTTTACGATTTCTTGCCGAGTCTCTTTGCATTCTTCTTCCATTTTTGATGCATTTCTTTGCAGACCTTCTGAAATGGTGTTTAACACCTCTAAAAATCCCATATAAAAACTCCTCTCTGTTTTACATATATAATAAACTTTTCTTAAAATTTCTGCATATCTCCGTAGCCTCACAATATTTATTGCGCTGTGAGCATAAACCCTTGTCGTTTGTTATTTCACTTGCACCTGTTATGTGATTAACTTTTGCAGGTCTGCCAAGCCAAAACTTACAAAATACACAATGGTTATCTTCTCGACAATTTACTTTTACCATAACATCTCCTCCTATACCAAGCTAAGCATTGTTTCTAAATCTGATGATACACCTGTCAAAATCCTATTTATTTCAATAACGATAGCCTTTGAATACTTATACTTTTTTCTGTTTGACCAATCCATAAAAAGCAGACCATTAACAAGTTCTGATTGCTTCACGAAAAATTCATTTAAGTCTACAATCTCTAATGAATAATCAGAATAATAATTTTTAATTACATCAAATAAATGCTGTATATTACTATTATACTCATAAAGGGTTTCACGCTCTAAAACCTGAACAATATTGCCGTTTATACCTTCAACCGCATCATACACCTCCGTATTACCAATCATTCCTGTAAGTCTGACCAAATCGCTCATATATCCCAAAAACGACACAGGTTTTCTTGGTTTCACTTTTTGGACAAGTATAGCAGTAAAGTTCAATATAAGGCTATCAATCATCCCTTTAATTTCCATCATTTCTTCAATACGCGATTCCCTAAACCCTTGCGCTACGCCTTCTTTTACACCATCAAGTATGGCAGAAAACAAATCATTTCCAAATCCCATAAGCTCCAACCTTTCTTATTTTTATAATTATTCTACCATATTCTGACACAAAAATCAAGATATAAAATAATATTTTTAGTTATCTTTTATCATATGTATTTTTACCTTACTGTCCGATATAATAAATTTATGGAGGATAAATATATGGAAAAACAACAATTAATAGAAATAGGTAATCGTTTACGTCAAAAAAGAAAAGAACTCAAACTAACGCGTGAGGAATTTGCGGAGCTTGCGGATTTAAGCGTTGGTTTTTACGGACAGCTTGAAGTAGGGACATCCCAAATGTCTATAGACACATTAGTTAAAATATCAAAATCCATGCACGTTTCAATGGAATACATTGTTTTCGGCGAGGAGCTTCCTGAATCCGATGCAAGCGCAGTAATTAACATGCTTAATCACTGCACTCCCACCGAATTGAAGCTCGCGGAAAAAGTCCTGAAACTCTTTCTTATGAAATCATAGCTTTGTCAAACGAATACCTAACCTCATTCCATATACAAAGCTGTGCTTTGAAACAATATGCTCCATTTCCTTATGTATATCTGTATACTCCTCTAAAAGCTTGATACTACAGCTTTCTTTCAGTTCTTTTTCAAGAATTTCCGCTCTATGCGATAATTCTTTTAATTCCAAATTTTCTATATTCAATTCATCATATATTTCTCTCATTGGATTCAATTCGCCCATATACAGTTTTTCAATTATATTGTCCACTTATATCACCTCATAATTTTATTTTACCCGTCTGTAAAATGTAGTTCTGCTCATACCCAAGTCCTTCATAGCTTTTACGGCGGTAATCTCGCCCTTACGCCAACGGGCGATAACTTTATCAAAATCAGCATATTCTTTCGCCCTGCGTCCTGTATATTTACCCATATTTTTTGCCGCCGCGATACCCTCACGCTGTCTTTGCAAAATGTATTCGCGTTCAAGCTCCGCCACTGCTCCGAATATCGTCAGCATAAATTTACCTGTAGGCGTAGTCGTGTCAATCGCTTCTTTTTTACTCACAAACTCTACACCTTTTTCAGTCAGCATTTCAACAAGTTCAAGCAAATCTTTTGTATTTCTCGCAAATCTCGAAATTTCAGATACGATAACCGTATCGCCGCGCCGCACATATTCAAGCATTGCTTTAAGCTGTGGGCGGTTAGTATTTTTACCGCTTATCTTGTCAATGTAAATTTCATCAACTCCAAGCTCTGTCATAAGTATTTCCTGCCGTATGGTATTCTGCTCGGCAGTTGATACCCGTATATAACCTATTTTCATAAAATCATCTCCAATCTGTATTTCAATAGAGTGTACCCTATTGGGATACAAAAAAAGTGTGCCGTTTAGGTCGGTTTACAAATTTTGGAATGTTCCAAATCGTTTAACCACCCAAACGGCACATTTGCCTAATTTACTTGCAACAATATAGCATTTCTTCAATCTCTTCCGGTGTAAATCCTTCTGCAAGCAATTCGTCAATTTCCTCCGCAGTATATCCCTGATACGCGGCGGCAGATTTTAGCTCGCTTATGTATGAATAATCGTCCGCTATTCCATAATCCCACCAATTACAGCGACCGTAATAACTGTAATCAATAAAATCAAATTTGTCATATACAAGCGTTCCATCGGGAAGTATATTCAAAATATCTCCGTCGGTTATTTTTATGCTCTCATATATTCCGTCTTTTAACTCTTGGAACAAATCCGTTTCAATCAACGCTTTCCACAATATTTCCTCTGTACTCGCATATACATATAGCCCTAAATCAGGAAAGTGCAGTATGGACAGCGGACTATCGCCCTTAACAAGCCATATTGAATTATTGCTGTCAAGAATAGAAAAGCTGAAGCTGCCTTCCACAGCTTCAGCCATAAATTTTATACTATCTGCATTTAATTTCTTTTTGTGTTCAATCAACTGTACCGCAATATAACTGTCAGTTTCAATTTTACTTTTCGGTAGGCGATATTGCTTGCGTAAGTCCTTGTCATTCATCAGTACACCGTTATGAGCAAGCGCAAAACGCGTATTTTTGCATTTGCCCGAAAAGGGATGATTATTATAGTTTTTCTTTTCACTGCCCTGTGTAGAATGTCTTGTATGACCGATTACAGCGGATATATTGTCGGAGTGCTTAAAATTAAGCCTATACGCTGATTTTGACTCTTTTAATATACTTAGCTGTCCTTTGTAGTTAAAGGCTATTCCTGTCGCGTCTGTGCCTCTCACAGCCGCTTCTTCTGCAAGGGAATTTGTTATATTACTCAAATTCTTGATTGTATTATTGCCGTAGTGTAAAAATCCATAAAGTCCGCACATATTATACTTCCTCCGTTTCTGTATGTATTTCGTTCACATATAACCGTTTTGATTTCAGATAATCAATAAGCTCCGGCTTGTCTGAGCCAATCTGCAATACAAAGTCAGACCAAGACATTTTTTCAAACGCTTTATCATCAATCATAATAGCGAGACGGCAAATCATATCGACAAGCTGCAAGGTTGCTATAAAGGTCTTGTAGCGGAGAGTCCCTCTGAATATGCGAAACTCTATGGTATTGTAATTTGCAAGATTGACAGCGACATAACGCCCCCAATTCTTTTTCTTGACATTTTTATATGTATCCTTCGCTGTCAGCGCAACACCGTAACGGCTTGCCCAGTGATTGATATTTGCTTCTGTGCGTCTTGTAAATTTCACAAGTTCGTTCTAATGAAGTTCTGTAAAATACACTATCCGCGCGATTACGTTTTCCTGCTCCAATGCGTTTTTACCAAATGCGGAGCGACTGACGTGAATGTGCAGTCCGCAAGTGTCGGTCTGATGTGAGCGATAGCCCATTGAAACAGCCTTATTGAATACGTCCAACCAATTCATTTGGTTAATGTGATAATCAAGCGTCATAGGGTGCGATACCATTTCAAAACCGTTATTTATACTTCCGTCGTGCTTGCAGTAGATATGCTCGCCATTGCTATTTGCTACATCAAGCAATATTTCTGCGTTATCGTTGTATTCACCTCCCTTGTCAATTTCCAATTCCACACCATAAAACAAATTACCCGAACCGTAGAATATCGGTTCAGGCTTATAACTGTATGATTTTATCATATCGCTATTTATACGTTCATAGCAATCATTACAGTAAGGATAATCGTCATCTTCCTCATAACAGGCATTATCGCGCAGAATGAGCCGCCCACAGCGTTCGCAGTGTGTGTAATAATAGTCATAACACGCTCCGCAAAGCGGGGTATCTTCATCTCCGCAGTTGTCATCTTGCCATATTCGTTCGTGGCAGCAATCACATTCAATGGTCTGTTCGTTAAAACAATGCTCACACATTATTTCTCCGCCAAATTCCCACATCGTTTCTTCCGTAAGTATCTCTCCGCAATGGGAGCAGATTAATTGTTGTTCTTTCATTTTGAAAGCCTCCTTTTTAATTTAATCAAGTAAATGATGTATCTGTGTTTTCGGTAACTTTACGTCTTTAAGTTATACATCATCTGATTGATAAAATCGAAAGGAGGCATTTCTATGATTAGAACAATTCTCAAAGGTTTAAAGAAAGTATTTCAGTTTTTATGGTAGAGAGGAGTTTAAAATGAAAAAGATTTTATTACTATCACTTTTGCCGATTACTGCGCTTATGTATTTAATCGGCAAAAAAGAATAAGGCGAGGGGAATTTAATGTCCCCTCACCTTATTCATCATATTTATAGCTCTCGCTTGCAAATTCAATAAGATTTTCTTTTTTTATACGCCATTTGTTTCCTATTTTTTTGCCCCTCAATTCTCCGCTGTGCAGTAAATCAAGCAACGTATTTCTGCCGATAAATAAATATTCTCGAGCCTCTTCAAAAGTCATAACTGCCGGAAGCTCTTCATCTGCGTAAAACATAATATCACACTCCTGTTTTTTTGTTATATGAGTGTTGTGTAGAGATAAACAGTGATAAATAAGAATAAATAATATCATTATTCTTCATATTGAGTCTTCAATAATTGATATAACTTATGTAATATATCATCTGTGTTGGGAATGTATTGTGCTGACACATTGTTTTCAAATAAATTAACACGTTCATATTCTAAAACAGATAATATAATTTTTTTAAAGGTGTGATTTTCTTTGAAATCAAGATTGATAGCATTTTGCCAAATATCCATCATTTTTTTATTATATAATTTCATTTTTAAGAATCTATATAATTTACAAAAGATATCTTTCTCGCGTTGCGACTTGAGAAGTTCTTCCGGATTAGATATGGTGATTCTATAATCATATATATCCTTTTTGCCTTCTTTCTTGTCTTCACTGTTTTTTTTGTAATTATTTATTGTATTTTTTAATTGTTTTTTATAAAAATTTGTATTTTTAAACTCATTATAAGTATATGCCCGTATTATCGGTAAAGATGTAGTTGTAAAAGATAATATGGCTTGAGCGACCTGCTTCTGATATTCTCTCTTTCCAGATTGAACAGAATCAATAAACTTATCTGCCATATCCGATGATATTTCCTTATGAAAACGATTTAGTGGGTTATATTCCCACTTATAGACATTACTCAAAATCTCATCAATCAAATTTTTTCTATTAAAAACATTAGGATATATGTAAACATATATCAATACTGAAAATATATCATATAGATAGTTATCATTAAATGCCACTTTCCCTTGCTCTAATTCATGTATTTCTTTAGATAAATATATTGATGTTCTTATTCCAAGCATTAATTCAGATAAAAAATCTATTTCTATGCTACTTTTCGATACTTCCAATATCTCTGAAAAGAAAGTATTTAAAAAAGCAAATGATGCAAAATCACTTTTAAATTCTTCTAAATTCAATCTCTCTATAAAATCATTACTATTCAAATCAAAAAAATTTATAGTCATTGTATCCCTAAAAGGGCTTTTAAAAGCATTTTTACACATTGCTGCAAATAAATCACCATAATTATCCATAAAAACATATTGCTTAAATTTTTTGTTTTTAGTTTGCTTTACTGTGAATGAATAATCAAAAAAATTCATCAGTATATCATTTAGAAACACCTTGCTAGAATTATTACACAATTTCCTATACGCATCCTCATTGCTTTTATTTACGTATTTTCTAAAATTTTTTGGGGTTGTGTTCTTATTTGACGTATAAATATAGTGCGATACTTGTAGATATGTACCAATATCATCAAGCACATTAAAGCTACGAAAAGCTTCGTCTGCTAAATATAAATTATTTGCATTCAAAAAGTTACTATAATCAAACATCAATTTATTATTGATATCCGTATTTTCTGTTGTATCGAGCTTGTACAAAAAATTCATATTTTTTAAATCTATATCCAAATCAGGCATAACTATATTTTTATATAATCCCTTTCTTTTAATTTTGCCCATAAAAGCGCCTCCTATGTGGTGATTTTATATCTATAAAATATATATAATATACATATTTTTTTATATTTATCGCAATATAAGCTATTTTATGTATATTATAATACAATAAATTTCTTTTCTTGTCAATTTATTTCCATATAATTATATTGTATAATATTAGTAATCCGAAATACCATGGATTTTCAGATTATATTTTTAGCTAAAAGGAGATTATTATGAACAATTTAAAATTAGAAAAAAATGAAATTGAAAGGGATTTCAATAAAATTGAAAAAATTACCCAAAGGTCAAAAAGCAACGGGAATTCATCCTGTTTTGTTTTTCACTTTGGAGATGAAAATTTCGTACTACGAAGCGGACAAAGGACAAGGCTACAAACATTTTGTATGTTTTTCAAGTCGGATAAATCTTATGAATTCATTGACAAAAAGAATATACCGCTCCAAGATATTTGGGTGTTTATTGACCTAAAAAGGAAAAATCACTACATTGTGTCTGAGGGCAAAATCATAGATAATGATTTTGTTTGCGTCCTGTATTCATGCAGCGATGAAGCAACAGCATTTTCTGCCGGTTTTTATTGCGGCAAAGATAACTGCACTCTAATTTATGATGCAGACTGTGCAAACGCAATGTTTGATATGTCTATTAATTATTATAATGCAGTTACAAATCTAAAGTTTATCGTGCAGAAAACTACCGATATAAAGGAGGAGAATCATAATGAATTTTAATAGCAAGGATTATTTTAAAAAAATCCTACAAGCTAAGTCTTCAGCATTAGATGATGAAGATGATGATTTTGAAACAGTTCAGGCTGAAAAGCCTGAACTGTATGACAACTGCGACACTGAAATGGATATATCATCTGAAATGGATAAAATAAGAAATAAACATCAGGCTTCCTTATCAGAAAACAAGGATTTGATGGGAATGTTGGATAACGCTCTCCCATTGGATGATGATGACGAATTTGCTATAAAAAAATCATCGAAACCATCTATAGAAGAAAGTGAAGAATCTGATAATACTGATATTTCTGAATTTAAGAATGAGATTATGGGAAGTGTATCTCAGCGAACGCAATCCACAGCTATTCCTATTGTTAATGAAGCTGAAGTTGCTGATTATATGCTGCGAACATTTAACTTCGTATACAGTAATCGTAAACTGTGGACTTTTAAAGATATTGCGTATAATATTTTTGATGATAATGAATTAATCGCAATGATGAAAGACATTGTATCCGCTGAATTACGAGCCAAATCAATGTCGTTTTGGAAAGGTGTTATAGGTCATATAAAAACTACATCTTCTATTCACAAGGATATTGATTCATTTGAACATCCCATTGAAGAAGTGGCTTTTGAGAATGGCATATACAATGTGAAAACAGGAGAATTCCGAGATGCTGAACCTGATGATTATATTACATTATATAATCATATAACTTTTGATAAATCAAACGCAAGCAAAAAAGAAACAACTAAACAGTTTTTTGATTTTATCAGCGGAGGAAACGAAGAACTAAAAGCATTATTATGGGAGGTGTTGGGCGCAATTCTTTCGCCCACATCATTGTATAAAAAATTCTTCCTATTGTTTGGTCCAACAGACACAGGAAAAAGTCTTTATGGTAGCTTGGCTGAACATCTTGTGGGATTGAATAACTGTTCTCATATAGCATTAGAGCGGTTAGGAGATAAATATTCTGTATATAGGCTTTATGGAAAAATGCTTAACACAAGTCTTGATAATTCCGCAGTTGAGTTAAAAAATCTTGGAGTTCTAAAACGTTTGACAAGCGGCGGACGGGACTATATAGAGGCGGAAGGAAAGTATGCGGGATTTTGTAAAATACGTCCCGACAGAATAAAACTATTATTCGCGTCAAATTCCTTGCCTCATATAAGCATTAAAGAGGACAGCGGTTCTATTAGAAACAGAATGTTGATTATCCCATTTTTAAATCAAGTACCAAAAAATCAGCAAAACCCTGATTTATTGGAAAAACTTCTGGAGGAAAAGGATTACATAATCAAAAAAGCTATGAAAGCATATCGCAGATTGATAGAAAATAGCTTTGAATTTTCTAAATGCGAGTTGTCTGAGGAACTGCTAAATATGACATTTAAAAATATTACCTCTGTCAATTCTGTTGAGAAGTTCATAAAATCGGATTATATTTCCGTTGACCCTTATGGATATGTGCGCGGAAATGATTTATATAAAGCATATATATCATTCTGCAATGAAAACGGTTTTATTCCGGCAAAAGAAAAAACTTTTGTTAATAAGGTTGCGAATTTTGCTTTTGTGGAACAAGACAGAGTTAATACAGATGACGGATATATACGCGTATTACGAGGTATTATCTTAAATTAATGCCGGATAAACAACTGGTCAGACCGGTCTGACCGGTATATACGCAAAAAGAATTGAATTTATATAACTAATACGCCGAAAAGCTATTAAATTCAATCATACAATATTTTTATGCAAAATATATTGTAAAGGAAAGGTGGTGCGGATTATGGCGCATACTTACACTGTAAAAGTGAATTACAAAACAAGGGACGAACAGGAGCGGCGGTATGTTGTCAGCAAGAAGCTGGCAGGCATTATAAACTTATCGGTAAACGCAAGAAAAATCTAAAATGCGGCGGCTATTGCCGCTGCATTTTCTTTAAAGGAGGTGTATAAATGGATACGGTTGCAATTTACATAAGACTCAGCAAGGAGGACAGCGACAAGGGAAACGAGGAAAGTGAAAGCATACAAAATCAGCGTATGATTTTGGACAATTACGCGGCAAGTCAAAATTGGACGGTATACGACCGATATATCGACGAGGATTGGTCTGGAAGCGACAGAGGCAGACCGGAATTTCACCGTCTGATAAATGATGCGGAGAATGGGAAATTTAATATCGTGCTTGTCAAAACTCAGAGCCGTTTTGCGCGTGACAGCAAGTATATTGAAGATTATGTCCACAATCTTTTTATGGAAAAGGGCATAAGGTTTGTTTCTCTTGTTGATAATATTGACACAAACCAAGCCGGCTCAAAACTGAACAGCCGCGTACACGCAATATTTGACGAAGAACAGCTTGAGTTACTATCCTCAAATATCCGCAGAAGTTTTGAGGAGAAATCCAGACAAGGGCAGTTTTTCGGTTCAATGCCGCCATACGGCTACACAAAAGACCCGCAGGACAAAAACCACCTTATCGTTGATACCGAAGCGGCTAAAGTTGTTAAGACAATTTTTGAAATGACTGCGGCAGGACATACATATCTGGAAATTGCTCAATATCTGAATAATCGTGGTATTCTCATTCCTTCCGAATACAAAAAACGGCAGGGCTACAAGGTTCAGGGAATGTATGACCGTCATATGAAGCTTGGCAAATGGACGCGCGATATGGTTCGGACATTTTTGACAAACGAGGTTTACAGGGGAGCGATTATAAATCACAAAAGCACGGTTGTGAATTTCAGGACAAAAAAGAAACGCACTCTGCCAAAGGAATGTCATGTCAAGGTAGAAAATATGCACGAAGCAATCATTGATGGGGAATTATGGAATAAGGTGCAGGAAATCCGTAAAACACGCCGCAAATCGGGAAAAGGTGAGAACGGTAAAAAACATCCGCTGTCAAGTAAGGTATTTTGTGAAAAGTGCGGTTCAAAAATGTATAAATGCAAGTCGGGCGGCATTGAGTATTTTCGTTGCTACAGAGCGACCTCAACAGGCGAATGTGATAATAATAAACGAATACGTCTCGACGCTCTCGAAAAGATTGTGATTGACAAAATTAATGAAACACTGTCAATGTATATAAACGGTGAGTATTTAAGCAAAAATGTAACAGTTGCAAATCGTCTTGAAAACGAACTGTCCGATTGTATTAAACGCAGAAGCGAGCTTGAAAACACGCTTAATAACAGCCGCCAAAGCTTAAAAAATCTGCTTAAAGCCTATACCGATAATATTGTTGAGCGTTCCATATATGAGGAAATGCAAAACGATTATTTGAAAGAAAAAGAGGAATGTCAAAAGCGTATTGCTGCTATTGACGAGGAAATTGCTGAAATAAACCAGTCAATGTTAAACCGCGAGGACAAGGAGAGTATTCTGAAAAAATATACACATATTGACGCGCTTACAATTCCTATCGTACAGGAGTTTATTGATTCAATTATTATTGGTGAAATAACCGGTCAAAGCGGTCAAAGGGATATTATTATCAATATGGTGGTATGAATTATCGATTTTTTGTAAATTATAATTTATAAAATATAGTAAAATATAATTTTTATAAAATACACTTTATAAAATTGACAAATTAAACAGAATATGATAAACTTATTTTACAAAAACAACTGACAGGAGGGATAAGCTATGATTAAACGTGAAGAATATCTTGACGCTTTGAAAAACTTTCGCGAAAAAAATCTTATCAAGGTTATAACGGGGATTCGCCGCTGCGGAAAGTCAACGCTTTTTGAATTGTATCAGGAGTACCTGATTTCTGACGGTATAGACGAAAATCAAATTATTTCAATAAACCTTGAAGACGGTGATTTTCGTCATTTAAACAATGCCGATGCTTTATATGAATATGTCAGTGAAAAGCTCTTGCCTGATAAAATGAATTATGTATTTTTAGACGAGGTTCAGCAAACAAAAGACTTTCAAAAGGCTGTCGATTGGCTGTATGTGAAAAAAAATGTTGATATTTATATAACAGGCTCAAACGCATTTTTGCTGTCGGGCGAACTTGCAACACTACTGTCGGGAAGATATGTGGAAATTAAAATGCTTCCGCTGTCATTCAAGGAATACGTTTCTGTATTTAAGGACAACCGAAACCTTGGGGAGTTGTATTCAAATTATTTGCAAAACAGTTCATTTCCGGGGACTTTGGAGCTGACAAATCGCCGCGATATACGGACATATCTTGACGGTATATATTCATCAATTTTGTTAAAGGATATTGTAACGCGAAATAATATAAGCAGCTCGGCAATGCTTGAAAGTGTTGTGCTGTTTATGTTTGACAATATCGGCAATATATGCTCGTCAACCAAAATTGCAGGGACTATGACCTCATCAGGACGAAAAATAAGCGTTCCGACAGTTGAAAGCTATCTGTCGGCACTTGTGGACAGCTTTGTTTTGTACAAAGCGCAAAGATATGATATTAAGGGCAAGCAGTACCTTTCAACAGGTGCAAAATATTATGCTGCCGATATAGGTTTGAGATATTATCTTCTCGGAACAAAGCATGTGGATATGGGACATATCCTTGAAAACATTGTATATCTCGAACTTTTACGACGCGGTTATGAAGTTTATATCGGTAAAATCGGAGACGCGGAAATTGATTTTATTGCAATAAATGATGAGGGCGAGGAATATTATCAGGTTGCTCTGACAGTGCTTAATGAAAACACATTAAAACGCGAATTATCATCACTTGAAGCAATCCACGACCATAATCCGAAATACCTTCTTACTATGGATTATACGCCGCTCACCTCGCATAACGGCATCAAGCAGATAAACGTATTAGATTGGCTGATGAAGTAATTGATTAAAAGAGAAATGATTTGAATTCATTTTGACATTTAAGTCGTTTCTCTTTTATTTTGTAATTTATTATAATAGCAAAACTATTTTTTATTTATTTCAGATTTTATAGCTAATAATTTTTTCTTCAAATTTTCTTCATCGGCTTTCTTTTTTTTCTTGACAATACTCTCATCTAAACACATTTTTATTAGTTGCTCGATAACCGGAAAATATTTATTACATTCATCTTCGGTTAGTTCATGAATTCCTTTACTCACAATACCATACACAGTTTTATTATCTACTAAGGGTTTAGGTAAATATGCAGAAAGCAATTTTATTTTATCTTCAAATCTTCTTTGATGATTATTTTCATCAATTTCAAGTTCTTTTGAGGTAATCACACCATCTTTGATTGCTTCTTGAGCAGTGTCTAGTAATATTTTCTCTATTATGCGTCGTAAATAAACATATGAACCTATACCTATATGACAACTGTAAAGTCCACTGGCACGTTTAAGCTCACTATAATATTTGTCTCCTAATTCTTTTCTATATATATCAGCTTGTGGTATATCAATATCTGCATAGGATGGATATTGACCAATTTTTTGAATCGTAAATCCATCTATTAATAGAATAAATATTAAATGATGATCATCATTTCTACTACACACATAATGTAAATCAACTAATTCATTGTCTTTCAAAAATCGTTCAAAATCCTGTCTTTTTTCCCTTTCTTCTTGCCTTCTTATGCAACTATATATTTCTTCATCTTCTTCAGTACTAT
>CAJUEZ010000021.1 GCA_910585485.1 uncultured Clostridia bacterium | reverse complement strand
ATTCAGATGCTATGACGTCAAGGAAACGTATTTGAAGTTCCCTGTCAACATCGGGCATATCCGCGAGAGTTTCCGAGTAGGATTTGATAGTTGTAAGCGGGGTGCGAAGTTCATGGGACACATTCGCGACAAAATCACGTCTGGATTGTTCCAGCTTTTCCTGCTTTGTTATATCATGAATAATTACGATAATTCCGCCTACTTTATTGTCTGCTTTAAATGTTGCGAAATTAAGTCTCAAATATTGATTGGCAAGCTTCACTTCACGCTCAACACTTCCGTCGGGTTTCATATAAAGCAAGTCGCCGAGAGTGATATTTGCGTTAATCTCTTTGAAAAATCTATCAAAGCGTATATCGTCAAGATAACGGCGCTTGAGAAGTCTTTTGGCTTCCGGATTAAAATGGATTAGCTTTCCTTTTAAATCAAACGCTAAGATACCGTCGTTCATATTTTGCAGAATAGTTTCAACTTTTGTTTTTTCTCCCATTGCTTGGTCAGAAGACTGCTTGCGCGTATGGGCAAGATAAATGAGCGAATTTGTAAGATTACCAATTTCATCGGTAAGATCTGATTTTTGGAGCGCGTTTATGTCGCCGTCTGCAAGTTTACGCGCCTGTATAGACAGTTCTTGGATGGGGGATGTTATAAATCTTGAAATGATTCTTCCGATAATCATAGACAAGATTAAGGATAACAGCAGGGAAATAAGCAAAATTTGTATCATACTGCTTACAACCGAAGATTGGGTCTGACACGTGTCTTTTATATATACGATGTATTTTACTTTATCGCCGCTATGGAGAGGAAAAGCATAGTCCATATAGTTTTTGGAAATACGAGTTTCCTTAGCTTCGTTGCCGTTAAAAGCATTTGACAAAACGGCGGTATTTTCAGTTGAGGTGATACCGTTAGAAGACATAAGAATCTCGCTTGTTTCTCCGTCAACAATACAATAAAACCTTGAAGCGGTTATACCAAGCCGACCTGAATGTGAAGAGAGAATATTATTTATCATATTCAGATTGTTTCGCACAGACTCGTCTAAAATAATTGAATCATCATCAGCCTTTTCGCTTGGAATGCTGATTTCATTAGCCGCGCCAAGAAGATCATTTTTTATATCTGTTGTAAAAACATTATTAATACTATCAGAAAAATCTCTGTGATAATGGTTTATAATTCCGAAAATGTTAAAGCAACCTATAAGAAGTTCGGTAGATAACACAAGCGTCACAAAGATAATTGTTATTTTCCATCGAATACTTTTAAACATAAAATAAAGCCTTTCTTAAAATATTGAGAAACACCCAAAACAAGGAATGTTTCGGGTGCAAAATTGATTATTTATTAAAATAGTATCCCACGCCTCTTTTGGTGATTATATATTTTGGCATGCTTGGATCATCTTCGATTTTTTCTCTTAAGCGTCTTACAGTAACGTCAACTGTGCGGACATCGCCGTAATATTCATATCCCCATACGTTTTCCAAAAGCTTTTCTCTTGAGAAAATTTTGTCGGGCTGCATCGCAAGAAACTTCAGAAGTTCAAATTCTCTGAGAGTTATATCAATAATTTTTCCGTTTTTGGAAACTTCATAACGCTCGACATTGATTGAAAGTTCTCCCGAATTAATAGTGTCTTGATTTTCAGGCTCGTTTTCGGGAAGAATCTGAACAGAGCTGCGTCTTAGATTTGCCTTTACTCTTGCGGTAAGTTCACGCATAGAATACGGTTTTGTGATATAGTCATCAGCGCCAAGTTCAAGACCCAACACCTTATCAACCTCGTCTTCGCGCGCGGTAAGCATGATAATAGGAACCTGAGATGTCTCACGAACCTTCTTGCAAACTTCAAATCCATCCATGCCGGGAAGCATGACGTCAAGAAGTATTAAATCGGGATTTTCACTTAATGCCATTTCAAGACCTTTAATTCCGTCAAGCGCGGCCATTGTTTTATAACCTTCCTTGTTAAGTGAAAATGTGAGAATGTCACTTATGTTTTGTTCGTCTTCGATAATGAGTATAGTTCTCTCCATTTATTTCAATCCTTTCACAACATATAGTATACAATGTTACAGATTTTTCATTATTATTACATATATTCTATCAGAAATTTACATAAACTGCAATAGTAATTTGTAAAAAAGTTGAGAAAAAATATAAAATAATAATTTTTTTGAATATTTTATCAATGTATAGACAAATATTTAAATTTGTTATATAATAATGTGAAGAATGCGGTGTGAAAAGCGGAGGGTGATTAAATGGCGAAATATTCAGAAAAAACAGTGCTTATGGACTCGGCTACTGTGAAAAGGGCCGTAAGCCGAATGGCTTATGAAATTCTTGAACGGAACAAAGGGGCGGAAAATCTCGTTATAATAGGTATTCAGACCAAAGGCGTGTCGATGGCAAAGTTATTAACCGATAAAATAGAGGAAATCGAAGGCATACGTTTAAATATGGGTAGTATTGATATAACTTTTTATCGTGATGACCTTACCCGGCTCGGTGAACACCCGGTTGTAGCGGGAAATGATATAGCGTTTTCGATTGAGGATAAAAAAATTATACTGGTAGATGATGTTCTTTACTCAGGAAGGACTATTAGAGCGGCTATGGAAGAGTTATTTGATATGGGACGCCCTGAAAAGATTGAACTTGCCGTGTTAATAGACAGAGGCGGAAGGGAACTTCCGATAAGCGCGGACTATAAAGGGAAAGACGTTCCGACTTCTAAAGAGGAATATATTGATGTAGTCGTAGAAAACGGTAATTTAAAAAAGGTGTCGCTGTGCGGTAAGGAGGAAATTCAGAAATGAAAAAAGATTTGCTGGGGCTTAAGGATTTAAGCGCTGAAAACATACAAAATATTCTTGATACTGCGGCTACAATGAAGATGATTCTTCAGCAGCCGACTAAGAAAACACCGCATCTGCAGGGAAAATGCGTTGTTAATTTATTTTATGAGAACAGTACGAGGACAAGGCTGTCGTTTGAATTGGCGGCAAAATATATGAGCGCGACAGCGGCAAACATCACGGCGAGCGGCTCCTCCGTTCAGAAGGGTGAGACCTTAATAGATACGGCTAACACAATAAATGCCATGGGTACAGACATTCTTGTAATGCGTCATAGTATGAGTGGTGCGCCGCACCTTATAGCGCCGCTTGTGAGCGCGTCTGTTATAAACGCAGGTGACGGAATGGACGAGCATCCGACGCAGGCTTTGTTGGACATGCTTACAATAATTGAGAAAAAGGGCGGCATAAAAGGTCTTAAGGTTGCGATAATAGGCGATATTTACCATAGCAGAGTAGTGAGAAGCAACATTTATGGTCTTACAAAACTCGGAGCGGAAGTGAGCGTTGGAGGACCGAGCACTCTTATCCCTCAGGGAATGGAGCAGATGGGAGTTAAAGTATTTAAAAGCGTCCATGAGGCTATTGTGGACGCGGATGTAGTAATGGGACTTCGCATTCAGCTTGAAAGACAAAAAAGCGGATTATTCCCGAGTTTGAGGGAATATTACAGGTTTTTCGGGGTAGACGAGAAACGTTTGAAATTTGCTAAGCCTGACGCTCTTGTTATGCATCCGGGACCGGTAAACCGCGGTGTAGAATTTTCAAGCAATGTAATTGACGGAGATCAAAGCGTTATAAACGAGCAGGTTACTAATGGAGTTGCGGTAAGAATGGCTGTAATGTACATATTATCACGCGGCGGGTTTGAAGAATAACGAAAGGAGATTTCATAAATGAAGATATTGATAAAGGGCGGAAGAGTGATAGATCCCGCAAATAGAATTGACAAAGTCACGGATATATATATTGATAAAGGTGTTATCGCTGATGTGGGTGATGACATTGATCTTGAAGGCATTGATATGGAAATCATAGACGCGTCGGGGAAAATAGTGTCTCCGGGACTTGTGGATATGCACTGCCATTTAAGAGATCCGGGACAGGAGTATAAAGAGGATATAGAGACGGGCACAAGAAGCGCCGCAATGGGCGGTATTACTTCTGTTGCTTGTATGCCTAATACAAGTCCTGTTATAGATAATGAAGCGGTTGTTGCTTATATAAAGTCAAAGGCAAAAGAAACAGGTTATGTAAATGTGTATCCGATTGGCGCGATTTCAAAAGGACTTGAAGGCAAGGAACTTGCTGAGATAGGTGAACTGAAATTCGCCGGAGCGGTGGCAATATCTGATGACGGACGCCCGGTGACAGCTTCGGGACTTATGAGACGCGCTATGGAATATGCCGATATGTTTGATATGACCGTCATATCGCACTGTGAGGATATGGGACTTGCGGATGGCGGACATATGAATGAGGGATATATGGCAACCTCTCTTGGATTAAAGGGAATCACAAGGGCGGCGGAAGAGGTAATGGTTTCGCGAGATATTATTATAGCGGAAGCCACCGGCACGGCAATACACGTTGCGCATGTCAGCACAAGAGGTTCGGTAGAACTGGTAAGACAGGCAAAAAAACGTGGAGTCAGAGTTACTTGTGAAACATGCCCGCATTATTTTACTCTTACGGAAAAGGCAGTTGAAGGCTTTAACACAAACGCTAAAATGAATCCGCCTTTAAGAACTGATGATGATGTGGAAGCGATAAAAGAAGGATTAAAAGACGGAACGATTGATTGTATTGTAACTGACCATGCACCGCATCATATTGACGAAAAGAACTGCGAATTTGCGCTTGCGCTAAACGGAATTGTAGGTTTTGAAACATCGCTTGGACTGAGTCTTGAGTACCTTGTAAAACCGGGTATTTTAACATTAAATGAACTTATAGAAAAAATGTCGGTTAATCCATCTAAAATATTGGGATTAAGCAAAGGAAATTTATCCGTGGGAAGTATTGCGGATGTGACGATTTTTAATCCTGAAGAAGAATGGACCGTGGATATTTCAAAGCTTCACTCAAAAAGTAAAAATTCTCCGTATAACGGATTTAAGCTTCGGGGAAAACCGGAATACGTTATTGTAAACGGAGATATAGTAGTAAATCAGGGCGTGCTGTTATAAGGAGGAGAAAGATGTCGGTAGATTTATTGGTACAAAAAATAAAAGAAAAAGGGAATCCGTCAGTTGCGGGTCTTGATCCGAAAATTGACTATGTACCCGAGTATATAAAGAAGAAAGCGTATGCAGAATACGGGCAGAACTTAAAAGGAGCGTCAGAAGCGATATGGGAATTTAATAAAGGTCTTATAGATGCTTTATATGACGTTGTACCGGCGGTAAAGCCGCAGTCGGCATTTTATGAAATGTATGGACTTTACGGAGAAGAAGTTATGCACAGGACTATCGCTTACGCGAAGGAAAAAGGTCTGTATGTAATACTGGACGTAAAGAGAAATGATATTGGATCGACCGCTGAGGCATATTCAAAGGCTTATATTGGAAAAACTATGGTTGACGGTGTTGAATGTGAAGCGTGCGGTGTTGACTGTGTAACGGTTAATCCGTATCTTGGAACTGATGGAGTGCTTCCGTTTGTTGAGGACTGCAAAGCTTATGATAAAGCTATTTTCACACTTGTAAAGACTTCTAATCCGTCTTCGGGTGAATTGCAGGATCTTGTGTCGGGAGACAAGCATATATACGAGCATGTGGCGGAATGTGTGAATAAATGGAATGAAGAAACGATTGGTAAAAGCGGATACGGTGCCGTAGGAGCGGTTGTTGGAGCGACATATCCCGAGCAGGCTTCAATTTTGAGAGGACTCATGCCGAAATCGTACTTCCTTGTTCCGGGTTACGGAGCGCAGGGAGGAGGAGCGCAAGGAGTTAAGCCTTGCTTTAATTCTGACGGATTAGGCGCGATTGTAAATTCTTCAAGAGGAATTATTTGCGCGTATAAAAAGGGTGATTGGAAAGAGGAAGAATTTGCTCGTGCCGCGCGCGCTGAGGCAATCAGGATGAAAGAAGATTTAACAAGTGTTCTTTAGGAGGCAAATAGATGAAAAAAACAGAAAATTGCAAGCTGATAAGAAAAACAGAAATAGCAAAAGGAATCTTTGATTTTACAATAGCAAGCGAGGATATTGCCGCATATGCGCAATGCGGCCAGTTTCTTCATATAAACTGCGGAGACAGCACGTTTCTTCGCCGTCCGATAAGTATATGTGACGCTGAAAACGGCGAGGTTCGATTTATCTTTGAAGCGAAGGGCGAAGGTACAAGGGAACTTGCAAAAAAAGAAGTTGGAGATTTTGTAGACATAATGGGACCTCTCGGACATGGCTTTGAGATTAGTGACAGCGTAAAAAAGCCTGTGATTATTGGCGGCGGAATAGGAGTTTTTCCGCTATATAAGCTGGCAAAACAATTAAAAACGGCTAATGTGTTTCTTGGCTTTAGAAGCGCTGACCGCGTTGTTATGGAAAAAGAATTTGAAATGACTGCAAACACAGTTATTGTGGGTACAGATGACGGAAGTTACGGTTATAACGGATATATCGCAAGCGCAATGGAACAGTATCTGAATTTTCATGAATGTGATATGATTTATTCATGCGGACCTATGCCAATGCTGAAAGCGGTAAAAAATATTGCGGAGCAACGAGGCATAAAATGTCAGCTGTCACTTGAACAGCGTATGGGATGCGGTATTGGCGCGTGTTTGGTGTGCAGCTGTGAAACCCACAAATCCGGCGCTGATAAATACGCGAAAGTTTGCACAAACGGACCTGTTTTCTATTCGGAGGAGGTAACTCTAAATGATTAATACAAAGATTAATTTTTGCGGTGTGGAATTTAAAAATCCTATTGTAACAGCTTCCGGAACGTTTGGGTTTGGAATGGAGTATAATCAGTTCGTATCTGTTGAAGAGTACGGCGGATTCGGGGCAAAAGGACTTACAAGAACATCACGAGCGGGTAATCCTCCGCCAAGAATCGCGGAAACATCAAGCGGAATACTCAATAGTGTGGGACTTCAAAATCCGGGTGTTGAATTTTTTGCTGAAAGTATAATGCCTATACTCGCGGAATATGATACAAATGTGATAGCGAATATGTCCGGAAACACGATTGAGGAATATTGCGAAATGGCTGAGATTCTTTCTGATACGGATGTGGCAATAATAGAGATGAATGTTTCTTGCCCAAATGTAAAACACGGCGGACTTGCGTTTGGAACAGACTCAAAAGTTGTAAACGAACTTACTCGCGAGGTAAAAAAACACTGTAAGAAGCCGCTTATAGTAAAGCTTTCGCCAAATGTAACATCAATCGCCGATATTGCCAAAGCGGCAGAGGACGGCGGTGCTGACGGATTATCTCTTATAAATACGCTGCTTGGTATGAAGATTGATGTAAACACAAGAAAACCAATACTAAAAAATAATACGGGAGGACTTTCCGGACCGGCGGTAAAACCTGTCGCGGTAAGAATGATACATGAAGTATATGAAGCGGTTAAAATCCCTATTATAGGTATGGGAGGCGTTATGAGCGGGGAGGATGTTATTGAATTTATGCTGGCGGGAGCCTCGCTTGTGGCATTGGGTACAGGTCTGTTTACAAAACCGGATTTGATTCTTGATGTGAAAAGAGATATAAATAAATATATGGAGCGTCATAATATAGAAGACATTAGAACTTTGATAGGCGCTGCTATAATGAATTAGAATGTAAAAACCGACAGATTTTTCTGCCGGTTTTTTTAATTACAAATATTTTGTGCATTAAAATGTAAAAAAAATAAAGGATTTATGGCTTTGAATGTAGTATTATAAAAAAGATTGTAATGATTTATGGGGGCTTTCTTTAAAATATAAAAAAGATTGTTAGAAAATCAAAAAATCAGGGTAAATATAAAATATGGTTGATATAATGAGAGCATAATACAGTAGCAGAAACTGTAGAATAGGTATATTTTTCTTTATAATGTGCGAAAATAGTACCATTGACAAAGGAGGTGGCGGCGAGTGCCAAGACGTATCTCAGATGATATAATATCAAAGATATGTGACGAAAACGACATAATCGACTATGTGTCAGGGTATGTACAATTAAAAAAGTCGGGACGCGATTATAGCGGACTTTGTCCTTTTCACAACGAGAAAACGCCGTCATTTCATGTAAGTCAGGAAAAACAGCTTTTTCATTGCTTTGGGTGCGGGGCAAGCGGAAATCTTGTTCAGTTTGTTATGAAAACGGAGAATCTTGATTTTGTGGACGCTTTGAAACTGCTCGCGGACAGAGCAGGGATTATTATTCCTGAAGATGGAGACAATTTCAGTGATAAAAATCACGAAAAGAAAAAGAAGATACTTGCAATGAATAAGTATGCGGCAAGATTCTTCTATGATTGTCTTAAAGATAATGGCGCAGGAGAAAAAGGCAGAGCGTATTTTGCGCAAAGACATATTCCGATGAAGACTGTGACGGTGTACGGATTGGGTTATGCTCCAAATGGAAGAGACTTGCTTATAAAGCACCTGACATCAAAAGGTTTTTCTGTAGATGAAATCGTTGAAGGAGGACTTGCTGTCAGCCGTGATGGTAGGATATATGATAAATTCCGTGATAGAGTAATGTTTCCGATAATAGATGTAAGAGGAAATGTGATAGGGTTCGGCGGCAGAATTATGAATGACAATAAAGATGTTAACGGATTTAAGATTCCAAAATATCTTAATTCTCCCGAAACGCTTGTTTTTGATAAGGGCAAAAATTTGTTTTCGCTGAATTTGGCGAAAAACGCAAAATCCTCGGAAATAATTTTGTGTGAAGGATATATGGACGTTATTTCAGTATATCAGGCGGGTATAAAAAACATAGTCGCAACACTCGGAACGGCTATTACCGAACAGCAGGCTAAATTAATGCTGCGATACGCTTCGGAAATATTAATATGCTATGACAGTGATGAGGCGGGAACAAAGGCTGCGATAAGGGCTATAGATATAATAAATAATGTTGGTGGCAGGGCGAGAGTTATCAGGCTGAAAAACGCGAAAGACCCGGACGAATTTATAAACAAAAACGGGATTGAAAAGTTTCGGGAAACCGTAAAAAAAGCTATGCCGGCAACTGAATTTAAAATTTCGCTTATTAAAAATCAGTATGACATTACCGATACTGAGGGTAAAATACTTTTTATAGATGAAGTTGTTAATGTGTTTACAAAACTTAAGGATGCAGTGGAGATAGATGCTTATATAACTAAAGTTGCGGAAGACACCGGAATAAACCGAGATGCTATTTTGAGCAAATACCGAGAAAAGACTTCAAAAAATACCTATAGAAAAATACCGGCAAAAAATGAATATCAGAAAAAAGCTGAGCAGCGAAAAAGAAACAATGTTAAGGAATTTAAAGCAACCGGCAGTCTGATAGAAGCGGAAAAAAGACTTATAGGGTTAATATCTCAAAGTAAAAAGCTGTACAAAATAACATCATTGAGTATGCAACCAGAAGATTTTTCAACCGACGTTTATAGGCGTTTGGCAAAAATGATATTTGACAGTTATAAAGAAGATGTATCGCCTGATCCGGCGATGATGCTAAATGATTTTCATGGTGATGACATAAGCGAGGCTTCGGAGGTGTTTTACAACTTAGAGATTTACAGCGGAGACGAGGCGACCGTTAAGGAACTTTTACATACAATCAAATTAGAAAAATTGGATATTCGTATTAACACTGAGACGAACGTGTCAATTCTCACTGAACTGTTTCAGGAACGTGAAAAAATGCTGAGTGAAAAAAATACTTGGGAGGAATAAATATAATGCTTGAAAAGAAAAAGGCAATCAAAAAGGAACTTATCGAAAAGGGAAAGAGAAAAGGGGTGCTTTCCTATAAGGAGATAACCGACGCTTTTGAAGAGGTTGAAATTACACCCGAAGAAATAGAGCAGTTATACGATAAGTTTGAAAAAGAAGGTATTGAATTAGTCGAGGATTTGGATAAGGAACTTGAGGAAATTGAGGTTAGCAAAGAAGAACTTGAGGACCTATCTGTTCCCGAGGGAATTAATATTGACGACCATGTAAAGATGTACCTGAAAGAAATAGGAAAGGTAAATCTTCTGACAGCTGAAGAAGAATTATCTTTGGCAAAAAGAATGGCTGACGGAGAAGAGGCAAAGGAACGTATTGAAGAATTGGGAGATGAAATTTCCGATGAAGACTCAGAAAGACTGAATTTTTTAATTGATGATGGCGAAAAAGCAAAAAAGAGTCTTGCAGAAGCAAATTTAAGATTGGTTGTAAGCATAGCTAAACGTTATGTGGGCAGAGGTATGCTGTTTTTGGATTTGATTCAGGAGGGTAATCTCGGACTTATCAAAGCTGTTGATAAATTTGATTACACGAAGGGGTATAAGTTTTCCACATATGCGACATGGTGGATCAGACAGGCAATCACCCGCGCGATAGCGGATCAGGCAAGAACAATAAGAATTCCGGTTCACATGGTTGAAACAATTAATAAGCTTGTCAGAGTGTCCAGACAGCTTGTGCAGGAACTTGGCAGAGAACCAACGCCTGAAGAATTGGCAAAAGAACTTAATATGCCGGTTGAAAAAGTTCGGGAAATTTCAAAAATATCACAAGAACCGGTTTCTCTTGAAACTCCTATAGGAGAGGAAGAAGACAGCCATCTTGGGGACTTTATACCTGATGACGACGCTCCCGCTCCGTCAGAAGCGGCAAGCTTTGTTCTTCTGAAGGAACAGCTTGGCGACGTGTTAAAAACTTTAACACCGCGTGAGGCGAAGGTGCTGAGACTGCGTTTCGGACTTGATGACGGACGCGCGAGAACACTTGAAGAAGTGGGTAAGGAATTTGAGGTCACAAGAGAGAGAATAAGGCAGATTGAGGCAAAGGCACTGCGTAAGCTGCGCCACCCAAGCAGAAGCAAAAAGCTAAAGGACTTCTTAGATTAATAAAAGCAATATCACAGATATTGCTTTTTTGTGAGTAATTATCGTATGGAGGATAGATATGGATTGGATAAAGGTTTCGATATATACCACTTCTGAAGGGATAGAACCTGTAAGCGGCAGATTATATCAGTTGGGAATCTCAGGTCTTGAAATAGAAGATGAAAAGGATTTTAAAGATTTTCTTGAAAATAACAAGCAATACTGGGATTATGTTGATGAAGATTTAATCAGACAAATGGAAGGCGAAACGCAGGTTAAAACTTATGTCAGTGATGATACAGAAGGAAGAGAACTTCTTTTGGCAATAAAGTCAACACTTAGAGAACTTAAAAATCTTGATGAAAATAATGAATTCGGAAGGCTTGAAATTGAAATAGACAACATGACAGAGCTGGACTGGGCTAATAACTGGAGACAATATTTTCATCCGATTGAAATAGGAAAAAAACTTATGATAAAGCCTGAATGGGAAGAACTTACAACTCCTACAGACAGGATCGTCTTTAACATAGAACCCGGAATGAGTTTTGGGACAGGCTCTCACTATACAACGCAATTATGCCTTGAAGAACTTGAAAATTACATAACTCCGGGAGTCAAAATGCTTGACCTTGGCTGTGGAAGCGGAATATTGTCTATAATTTCTCTTCTTCTGGGCGCGGATAAGGCTGTCGCGGTAGACATCGATCCGAACGCCGTTGATACCGCTTACAGGAATGCGGAAAGAAACGGTATAAATCGAGAGAAATACAAAGTACTATCGGGAAATGTGATAACAGATAGTGAAATGCAAAACGAAATTTCCCAAAATAAGTATGAAGTTGTCGCGGCAAATATTGTAGCTGATGTTATAATAGCACTCGCGCCCAAAGCGAAAGAGTATATGAAAGAGGGCGGAGTATTTATCACATCAGGGATTATTGAAGACAGACTGGAAGATGTGAAAAACGCACTATTGGAGAACAATTTTGAGATTGTAAAAATTAATCAGCGAAAAGACTGGGTATCAATCGTGTGCAAGTAAGAGGGATAATATACAATGTATGAAATTACTGATAATATATTTTACGTAGGCTCGCATTTAAATAACGCGTATTTGGTAAAAGGAGAAATGACAGCAGTTATCGGGACTGTCAAAAAATCTTTTGTAAATGAGTTTTTGACAAATATCGAAGACATAATCCCAATATCAGATATTGATTATCTTATATGCAATCATATTGAACCCGACCATGAGGATGCCATTCGAAAAATTATTGAGAAAAATAGTGATATTAAAATCGTTACTACAGTTACGGCGTCAAGAAATTTAAAAGAAATTTTAAACAAGGAATTTGACGGATATATAGCCAAAGAAGGCGCCGCGCTTTCTTTGGGACAGGGAAAAACACTTCAATTTCGCATAACGCCAAATCTTCCTTGGCCCGATACAATGGTGACATATATTGTTGAGGATAAAATACTTTTTAGCGGCGAACTTTTTGGTTCGGTTTTTTGCGAAGATATAAGCGGACTTGAATACCGTGAAAATGATAATCCTGACAAATATGATTTTAAATCATATTTTAGCGGTAAGTTTTCAGCTGTAAAAGCATTTGTAAAAACGGCGGTCAGCAAAATATCGGCTGTTGAGACAGATGTAATATTGCCATCACACGGAAATCGGATTATTAAAGATACTGACGATATAATTAATAAATATATGGAATGGAGCAGCGAGTATGAAGGAGAGCGGAAGACTGCGGCTATTTTCTATGATTCTTTCTGTGGATATACTGAAAAAATGGCGGAGAGAATACAAGCTGTTTTGTTAAAAAGCGGAATTGATACAAAGCGTTATAACATACATGGTGGATACGATTCAAACACGATAATGGCGCTTAACAGCGCCGGAGCGATTATATTTGGAACACCTACAATAAATCAAAATGCCTCTGTAAACATGTGGAAATTGATTTCTGAAATAGATATGATAAACAGAAAGGGTACGCCTTGTTTTGTCTTTGGCTCGTATGGTTGGGGAGGAGAAGGAGTCCAGTATATACATAAGCATCTGTCGGTTATAAAAATGAAGCCTTTTGACAAGCCGTTCAGCGTTATCTTTAATCCATCTGAGGAAAAACTATCTGATTTAGAAGAGTATACTAAACGGTTTCTTAAAAGCTTATAAAATATTTGTTACAAAATTAAATTTGCTATTGATTTATTGGTTAAAATAGTATAAAATAATAAGTAATAAAGTCTTATTGTTTATTGGAGGAAAGATAATGAGTAATATTAGATTTGACTATTCAAAAGCGCTTCCGTTTATCGGACAGCATGAAATTGATAATATGGCTTCATATGTGAAGGAAGCGCATGATATGATTCATAACAAGACAGGCGCGGGCAATGATTTTCTTGGTTGGGTAAACCTTCCTGAGAATTACGATAAAGAAGAGTTTGCAAGAATCAAAAAAGCCGCGGAGAAAATCCGTTCAGATTCAGATGTTCTTGTTGTAATCGGAATCGGAGGATCGTATTTGGGCGCGAGAGCGGCAGTGGAAATGCTTCAGCATTCTTTCTATAACGCTCTTGATGCTGACAAGAGAAAAGGACCTTCTGTATTTTTTGCCGGCAATAACATTAGTTCTACCTACATGGCTGATTTGCTTGAAGCTATTGACGGCAAGGATATTTCAGTGAATGTCATTTCAAAGTCAGGAACAACAACAGAACCTGCTATTGCTTTTAGAATATTCAAAGATTTACTTGAAAAGAAGTACGGCAAAGAGGGAGCAAAAGAGAGAATTTACGCTACCACAGATAAAGCGCGCGGCGCGCTAAAGTCTCTTGCTGACGAAGAAGGTTATGAAACATTTGTAATCGCGGATGATATTGGAGGCAGATATTCAGTATTAACTGCGGTAGGACTGTTGCCTATTGCAGCGGCAGGTATAGATATTGACAAAATGATGCAGGGCGCTTATGATGCGCAGGTTGAATATTCAAATCCAAATCTTGCAGAAAATCAATGTTATCAGTATGCGGTTGTAAGAAACGCGCTTTCAAGAAAAGGTAAGACTGTTGAACTTATGGTTAATTACGAGCCGGCTCTTCACTATTTCGGAGAATGGTGGAAACAGCTTTACGGAGAAAGTGAAGGCAAGGATAATAAGGGTATATTCCCGGCTGCCGCTGATTTTTCAAGCGATTTACACTCTATGGGACAGTATATTCAGCAGGGACAGAGAATATTGTTTGAAACAGCACTGCTTGTTGAAAATCCACGCAAGAATATTGAGATTCAGGCAACAGTGGATAATATCGACGGTCTTAATTTCCTTGCGGGAAAAACTATAGATTTTGTAAATTCAAAAGCTGCTCAGGGAACAGCACTGGCGCACACAGACGGTCAGGTTCCTAATCTTTCGGTGACTATCCCGTCTCTAGACGCTTATAACTTTGGAAAACTTGTGTATTTCTTTGAAAAAGCGTGCGGTCTGTCAGGATATTTACTTGGAGTAAATCCGTTTGACCAGCCGGGTGTTGAAGCATATAAGAAAAACATGTTCGCGCTTCTTGGTAAACCGGGATATGAGGGAGAAAAAGCGGCATTGGAAGAAAGATTAAATAAATAAGTATAAAAGAGCAGATGCTCTGAAATATAAAATTATTATAAAGGAGGAAGATTAACATGGTTGAGCTTCTTATTGGAAAAAAAGGTACCGGAAAAACAAAGGCGCTTATCGACAAGGTAAACAACGCTTTGACAGTTGCTAAGGGAAATATTGTGTTTGTCAGCAGCAACGGTGATAATATGTTTGATATTAAATCAAAAGTAAGAATGGCAAATACGGCTGATTTTGATATAAAAACATACAATGAATTTCTTGGATTTATTTACGGAATTGTAAGCCGTGACTACGATATTACTAATATTTTTGTAGATAGTATATTTAAGATTGTCGGAAATGATAATTTGGACGGCTTTGAGTCATTCCTTGAAAGACTTGAAACACTTGGAAATAAATTCAACATTGCATTTGTAATTTCTGTAAGCATAGATGCTGATACAGCGCCTGATTACATAAAGAAATTTGCGTAAAATTAAGGTGCCTGCATTAGTCGGTTTGTGCTGATTTATGCAGGCATGATTATTTGGAGGTTAAATACATGCAGTATCAAAGTACGAGGGATAAAAACATTTCAGTGAGCGCGGCAGAAGCGATAAAGACAGGACTCAGCGCTGAGGGTGGTCTTTTTGTACCTGAAAGTTTTCCTTCGGTTAGTTTAGATGAGATAAAAGGCTTGGCTCAAAAGTCATACAATGAAAGAGCATATTTTGTGCTTAGTAAATTCCTTACGGATTTTACTGAAGAAGAATTAATGAAGTGCATAGACAGCGCGTATACGAAAGAAAAATTTGAAACAAACAGTATTGCGCCGTTATACAAGTTGGATAATACAACATATTTCATAGAATTGTGGCATGGACCGACATGCGCGTTTAAGGATATGGCATTGCAGATTCTTCCGCATCTTTTAACAACTTCTATGAAAAAGACTAATGAGGATAAAGAGATTGTTATTCTTGTTGCCACTTCGGGAGATACAGGCAAAGCGGCTCTTGAGGGATTTAAAGATGTTTCAGGCACAAGAATTATAGTGTTTTATCCTGACAATGGAGTAAGTGAAATTCAGAAACTTCAGATGGTTACACAGGAAGGTAATAACGTAAGCGTTGCCGCAGTTAAAGGTAATTTTGACGATGCTCAAAACGGTGTCAAGAAAATCTTTACAGATGCAGACTATAAAAATCTTCTTGACAGAAACCATTTCAAACTTTCTTCCGCCAATTCGATTAACTGGGGACGTCTTGTGCCTCAGATTGTGTACTATTTCTCATCATATGCTGAACTTTTGAAAAATAATGAGATTGAAGCCGGCGAAAAGATTAATGTTGTTGTGCCTACTGGTAATTTTGGAAACATACTTGCGGCATATTATGCAAAGAAAATGGGTTTACCGATTGCCAAGTTTATTTGCGCGTCTAATAAAAATAACGTTTTGACAGACTTCATTAAAACAGGTGTATACAATAAAAACCGAGATTTCCATACAACAATTTCTCCATCTATGGATATACTTATTTCAAGCAATTTGGAAAGATTTTTGTATGACCTTACTGATTGTTCTGATGAGACAATAAAAAATTGGATGAACGAGTTGAATACAAACGGCACATATGAGATTTCAGATGATGTCAAGAAAAAGATGCAGAGCATGTTCTATGCGGGTTGCTGTAATGACGAGGAGACTTTGGCTACAATTAAAAAATGCGCGGGCGAGTATGATTATGTCATTGATACTCACACTGCTGTTGCAAAATCTGTATACGATAAATATGTTGCAGAAACAGGTGATACAACAAAAACGGTTATCGCTTCTACTGCCAGTCCGTTTAAATTTAATCAAAGTGTTCTTATTGCGCTTGAAGATCATACTGCAGTAGTCGGCAAGGATGAATTTACTCTTTTAAGAGAACTATCGGAAAAAAGTAATATGAAAATTCCAAAATCTTTATTTGAACTGAAGGATAAATCTGTAGTATTTGATCTTGTATGCGACAAAGATGAAATGCAGCAGGTAGTAAGTGATTTTCTCATGATTGATTAATTATAAATAATTACAAAATAAAAGGTGTAACTAAGTTACACCTTTGTTATTAGGAGGATTGTATGCGTTCTGTAAAAGAGACCAAAGCCGCTTTGGCAGCAGGTGAATATAATGATAAATTAAAATATCTGTATTCGTGTGGTGATGATGATGTGAATCCCTACATTGATAGATACATAGAAGCGATTAACGGATTTGAAGAAACTTTTGGAAAAGCTGATGAAATAGCGCTGTTTTCCGCTCCCGGACGCACGGAGATAGGCGGAAATCATACTGACCATCAGCATGGATGTGTTCTTGCTGGCAGCGTAAATCTTGACGTGATTTCAGCGGCTCGCCCAAACGGAACAAATACAGTAAGAATTCAGTCCAAGAATTATAAAATGGATGTAATAGAACTTGATGATTTAGAAATACATCCTGAACAATTTGACAAGGCTATCGCGTTAATACGTGGCGTTATAAGAAAATTTGTTGATTTGGGTTATAAGGTTGAGGGGTTTGACGCATACACAACCTCAAACGTCCTTAAAGGTTCGGGATTGTCTTCTTCGGCAGCGTTTGAAGTGTTGGTGGGTACTATAATAAATGGACTTTTTGCCAATACGGAAGTTGATCCGATTGAAATTGCTAAATTCGGGCAATTTGCGGAGAATATTTACTACAACAAACCAAGCGGACTTATGGATCAAATGGCATCTTCTGTAGGTTCGGTTGTGGCGATTGATTTTAAAAGCACAGAGAAACCTGTGGTAAGCAAAGTAGAGTTTGATTTGCAAAAACACGGACACGCTTTGTGTATAATTGATTCAGGCGCTGATCATGCGGATTTGACTGATGAATATGCGACAATTCCTGCTGATATGAAATTGGTGGCAGAATTTTTTGGTAAAGAATATTTAAGGGAAGTAGACCAAAAAGAATTTTACGCTAATATAAAAGAGATACGGAAAAAAATCAGTAATGACAGAGCAGTGTTGAGAGCGATTCATTTTTTTGATGAAAATGAGCGGGCTCGAAAAGAAGTGGAAGCTTTAAAAAATAATGATTTTGAAAGATTTAAGTTACTTGTAAGAGAGTCGGGACGGTCATCATATATGTATCTTCAAAATGTTTTTGCGTCCGGTATGCCTAAAAATCAAGCGGTATCCCTTACTTTAGCGTTATGCGATGAAATCTTGGGCGAGAAGGGGGCTTATCGCGTACATGGAGGAGGATTCGCAGGCACAGTTCAGGCTTTTGTTCCTTTTGATATTTTATATGAGTTCAAAAAACAAATAGAAGATGTTTTGGGCGATAATATGTGTCACATACTTTCAATACGTCCTGTCGGAGGATATGAATTAAAATAAGTCTTGTTTAAAGGATATGAGAATTTATCTCATATCTTTTTTTTGTGAGAAAAATAATTTCATGTCGAAATATTTTTTTTGTTCGACAACTGACTTTGACATTTTTCTTGCTTGGCGAGGAGTATAATACCTAATAGAGGTGAGAGTCATGGTGATATATGCAGACGTTATATTTGCAATTAATTTTGTGTCTGCGTATATCATGCTTTATATACTTGGGAAAATAATAAACAGGGTCACCCCCAAAAAGAAAAGGTTGCTTTTGGCATCTGCGTTTGGAGCAATATCTTCTGTGGCGGTTTTCTGTATGGAATCGCCGGCATGGTGCATGTATACAATTCGCATAATATCAGTATTCGCAATGATTTTTATTGCTTTTTTTGAATTTAGAAAGCGTCTTATACATCAATTCGCATGGTTTTTGATGTTGTGCGGAATACTGATGATTAGTATGACATTCATAGCAGGAATGCTGGGGAAAACAGTGGGAATAGTTTCAAAAGCGGGTGTTTTGTATTTTGATATTTCTCCGGGAGTATTTTTACTAAGCTTTGCCGGCGCTTATGGAGTGATGATTTTATTTATAAAATTGTTTAAAAACAGAAAAAATAAAAGATACTACAGAATGACAGTGACACACAATAATAAATCTGTTTCTGTGACAGCATTATTTGATAGCGGCAATTTGTTAAAAGAACCTATCACGGGAAAGCCAGTCAGCATACTTGAATGGGAAAAAGCGAAAATGTTGTTTAATAATAATTACGTTTTTTCGGATTTAGGAAACCATATAGAAGAAATGAAATTATGGTTAATACCATTTAATTCGCTCGGAAATCCTTCAGGGATGTTATTTGGATTTCTTGCAGACAGCATATATATACCGGAAGAGAAGAAAACCATAGATAAAACTTTTATAGCAGTATACGAAAGCAGGCTGTCAAAAAATGAGGAATACCATGCGCTGATTAACGCGGGTTTATTATAGAATTTTGAAGGGAGCAGGAATATAAGACAATGAATCTTTTAAGAAAATTAAGCACAAAATTTGCGTTTGTTGGCTCAAATATGCTAAAGAATGATGAGATTTTTTATATAGGGGGAAGTGACACGCTTCCGCCGCCATTAAAAAAAGAAGAGGAAGCGGAATTAATACTCAGATTGTCGGAAGGAGATATGAGTGTAAAATCCACTCTTATTGAAAGAAACCTGCGTCTTGTGGTGTATATAGCGAGAAAATTCGAGAATACGGGAATATATGTTGAAGATTTAATATCAATAGGAACAATCGGGCTTATAAAAGCGATAAATACTTTTAATCCGAGCAAGAATATAAAACTGGCAACATATGCTTCAAGATGTATAGAAAATGAGATACTTATGTTTTTAAGAAAAAACTCGAATATGAGAAGTGAAGTTTCCATAGATGAGCCATTAAATGTTGATTGGGATGGGAATGAATTACTACTTTCTGATATTCTTGGCACAGATAATGATATTATATGTAAAAATATTGAGGATGAAGTGGATAAAACGTTATTGCTTGACGCGATGGAAAAACTGTCGGGAAGAGAGCAGCAGATAATGAAACTGAGATTCGGATTAGGCACAGGTAAAGAAAAAACGCAAAAAGAAGTCGCGGATTTACTGGGAATATCACAGTCGTACATATCAAGGCTTGAAAAGCGCATTATAGGCAGACTGAAAAGGGAAATTGCGAAGATGAGCTGACAAGAGTGTAGAGTCATATCTTATACATAACCATAAATTAATATATTTTCAATGGTTTTATAACAAGGAGGAAAAGATATGACGACAAAAGTAGAAATTTGCGGGGTGAATACATCTAAGCTTCCTGTTCTGTCAAGAGAAGAAAAGGAAAAACTTTTTATAAAAATAAAAGCAGGAGACATGGAGGCAAGAGAAACATTTGTCCATGGAAATCTTCGTTTGGTTTTAAGCGTTATACAACGATTTAATAACAGAGGAGAAAATGTTGATGACTTGTTTCAGGTTGGATGTATAGGACTTATAAAAGCTATAGATAATTTTGACTTAAGTCAGAATGTGCAGTTTTCCACATATGCCGTTCCTATGATTATAGGTGAAATAAGGCGCTACCTAAGAGACAATAATTCTATTAGAGTTAGCCGCTCGCTTAAAGATATAGCGTATAAAGCGATGCATGTGAAAGAAAGACTCATAAATAAAAATTCAAAAGAACCGACCATATCAGAAATAGCTAAAGAATTGAATTTGCCGAAGGAGGACGTTGTTTTCGCGCTTGACGCGATTGCTGATCCGGTTTCTTTGTTTGAGCCTATATATCATGACGGAGGCGAGGCTATTTATGTTATGGATCAGGTCAAGGACACAAAGAATGTTGATGAAAATTGGCTGGAAAGTATAGCGCTTAGCGAGGCTATGAAACATTTGGACGAAAGAGAAAAACATATATTGAATTTGAGATTTTTCCAAAGCCGCACACAAATGGAGGTTGCCGAGGAAATAGGAATATCTCAGGCTCAGGTGTCAAGACTTGAAAAAAGCGCGCTTAAACAATTAAGAAAATATATATAGCATAATTAATTCGAAGCTTTATGCTTCGAATTTTTCTGTTGAATAATTACAAAAAAATCTTTAACTTCTCTTGCATTTATAAAGATTTTCATGTATAATAAGTTTATATAGGGTATTTTGTATAATTTGAACAGAAAAATGGAGGAAAGAAAATGATAAGCAAAGCGTTTCAGAACATAATCAATCAAATGGCTGACGTGTTTCCAAAGAAATTCGGTATTGTGGATTCGCAAGGGCTTATACTTGCCAATGCAGGGAATGAGCCTGAATCTGAAGTTGTTGAGGATTTAGTATACGCAGCTGCCAATAATGACAAGCTTCTGTTTAAAGACGGGTATACTGTCAGAGCCATGTCTAACAAACCGTACGCTGAATATGCCGTATATGTGGAGGGTACTGATGAAGTATCTAAATATTGTTGCAACGCTATAGTTGTGGCAGCTAATAATGTGCGTCATTATTATGATGAAAAATACGATAAAAATAATTTTATGCAAAATATCATTTTCGATAACCTCTTGTCATTTGATTTGCATCAAAAAGCAAGAGAACTCCATGTGGATATAGATACTCCGAGAGCAGTTTTTTATATAAAAGTACTTGAAGACGGGGAAAATGGAATATATGATGTCTTAAGAAATATGTTTCCTGACAAAGAAAAAGATTTTGTTATAAACATAGACACAAGCAATATAGTACTTATAAAAGAATTGAAGGAGATAGAAACTTCGCAGCAGCTTGAGGAAACGGCGCAGTCAATAGTGGATACCGTGAGCGCCGAAACTATGCTGACGGTATGCGTGGGGCTTAGTACTGTCGCGTTGAATATCGATCAGATAAATAACGCGTATAAAGAAGCGCAGATAGCGCTTGAGGTGGGAAAGGTATTTGATGAAGAAAAGTACATCCTAAATTATGACAGCCTGGGAATAGGAAGGCTTATTTATCAGCTGCCTATTAAGCTTTGTGAATTGTTCTTGCAGGAAGTGTTTAAAAAAGGAGATATTTCATCTCTCGATGATGAAACGATTTTGACTATTAATAAATTCTTTGAGAACGATCTTAATGTAAGTGAAACATCAAGACAGCTGTTTGTTCATAGAAATACTCTTGTCTACAGACTTGAAAAAATTTATAAGCTTACAGGCCTTGACCTTAGAAAGTTTGATCAAGCTATAGTATTTAAAGTTGCTATGATGGTTCATAAATATCTTGAATCTAATTCTATGAAAATATAATAATACTAAATATAGGGGGCATTCCCCCTATATTTTTTTGAAGGAGATTATAACGATGACTGGAAAGAAAAAAATAGTATTAACTGTTATTATTACCGCGATTGTAAGCAGTGTTCTTACTTCGTTTGCCAAAGACGCTCTGTTTATTCTTTTGCCGTCAGGAGACGATGAGATTGAGTTTGCCAAAAAACTGAAAACGGTGAACACTATTTTGGACAGAGAGTATTTATATGATATTGATGGTGATAAATTGCGTGAAAATGCCGTTAAGGCATACGTTGACGGTCTGAATGAACCGTATACTCATTATTATCCCGCCTCTGAGTTTTCATCTTATATTAGTAATATTCAGGATGATTATGTGGGGATAGGGATAGTGGTTGGAATTAATAACGACAATTTGATTGAAGTCATATCGTCAGTCGAGGATGGACCTGCTTTTAATGCCGGAATCGTGCCCGGTGATATACTCAAAGCCGTAGACGGTGTTGAATACAGCGGCGATAAAATGTCGGAAGCGGTTAATGCTATAAAGAAGGGTAAAGAGGGAACTTCTGTTAATTTGTCAATTATAAGAAATAGTGAAGAAATTAGTATCGATGTTGAAAGGAAGACGCTCACTTCAGAATCTGTTAAATCTGAAATGTTGGAAGATGATATAGGTTATATGAGAATCACAGGCTTTAACATGCAGTCAGAAAACGGAGAACAGAGCACATATACAGAATTTAAAGAAAACATGTCAAAACTTCAAAATAGCGGAATGAAAAAATTGATTATCGATTTAAGAGATAATCCGGGCGGAGTTTTGACAGAGGTATGCAACATCGCTGATGAACTGCTTCCCGAAGGCACAATAACATACATGGAATATAAAAACGGGGAAACGAAATATTACAACTCAGATAATGACTATATTGATATTCCTTTAGTAGTACTGATAAATAAAAACAGCGCAAGCGCTTCCGAGGTCTTGACAGGTGCGCTGAAGGACTATGGCAAAGCTGTGATTGTAGGGCAGAATAGCTATGGAAAAGGAATAGTGCAGAATGTATATTCATTCAGTGATGGTTCGGGAATTTCTCTAACTTCAGCGAAATACTATACGCCAAACGGAATTTGTATTCATGAAAAAGGTATTGAACCGGATGTTAAAGTTGATTTGTACGAAGAATTTAATAATTCATACGTATCACTGATTGAACATGACAAGGATGCACAGCTTCAAAAAGCATTGGAAATCATAAGGGAAAAATAAAGAATATAATTACAACTTCCGTTTTTATCTTGAATAATTGCGATATATGTGTTACAATATTTTATATTAAAATTTTGGTGGAGATTTTATAATGATTTCATTTAAAAAATGGCCATGGACTCTTTGTGCAAGCATTTTGGCTATAACACTTTGGACGTGGATAGGAGTTAACACAGGACTATTTTGGGCTGATAATAAATTCGACTACTTTTGGTATTTGGCATCATATGCAACGACTATCGGAATTTGGGCTCTTATCGCACTGGAAATAAATATATCGGAAAAGCTTTATAGGATTATTTCTATAGTAGTATTTACGCTTATGCCGTTTTTTTGCATGCAAATTTCTATGATTCTTGCAGGTTCGGCTGAGTTTTCTTTTGGAATATATTTTATTAATGTGCTATTTTACGCTGTCTTAATGATACTTGTTCTGGGTGTTACAAGAAGTCTAAGGTGGTCGGCTATTATAACGGTAGTATTATCATTTTCATTCAATATTTCAATATTTATCGTATCCATATTCAGAGGAACACCGCTTATTCCTATAGATTTTCTTGCGGTTGGAACAGCTGTGCATGTTTTGGGTAATTACACTTTTCAGCTAAAATATCAAATGATTGTCGTAACGATTATAGCAAGTTTTGTTATAGCGCTTGCGGCTAAATTTTCATTCAAACTGAAATTTAGAATGAAAAATCTTGTCTTGCCCGTATCCGGAGTGGCTGTGGCGCTCATGTTTGTATTGTGCATGTCTTTTGTGGATTATTCCGACATTGAAATGGACTTTTTTGACCAGTATCATGCAAACAATACGCATGGCACAGTATATAGCTTTTATATCAATATACGAAAAATGATTCTTCACCGCCCTGATGGGTATAGAGAAGAATCAGCGGACAAGCTTTTAAACTCCGAAAAAAAAGAGACCGTTGTCACTGATATTAAAAACATGCCGAACGTAATAGCTATCATGAATGAGAGTTTTTCTGATTTAAGCGTGGTTGGTGATTTTGAAACGGAAAAAGATTATATGCCATTCATAAGGGACTTGGAGGAAAATACAGTAAAAGGGGAACTGTTGGTGTCTCCGTTTGGAGGAAATACTTGCAATACAGAATTTGAGTTTCTTACCGGTTTATCAATGGGAATGTTACCATCCGGCTCAACTCCGTATTTGCAGTATATAACAAAGAAATATCCTTTATCACTTCCATCGCACATGGCTAATTTGGGATATGACACTGTTGCGATACATCCATATTACGGTAGATGCTGGAATCGACAGAAAGTATATTCTTTGTTTGGTTTTGATAATTTTATCAGTATTGACAACCTTAACTCTTATGTTAACGAATCTGAATGGGAATATATAAGACACTATTTAAGTGACAATACATCATATAAAGCAGTTATTAATCAGTTAAACACAAAAAATCCGGATGGTAGAATGTTCATATTCAATGTAACAATGCAGAATCACGGCGGCTATAATTATGAAGAAACAGCGTTTGAAGGGATTAAAATCACAAATCTTAAAGGAGAATATCCGGAGACAGAGCAGTATTTAGCGCTTGTAAAGGAAAGTGATGAAGCTTTTGAGGAATTGTTGACTTATCTTAAAGATTATAATGAGCCAACGATTGTAGTTATGTTTGGAGACCATCAGCCGGCTGTAGAACAGGAGTTTTTTGAGGAACTATACGGAAATCAGTTATCAAAGGTGGACATAGAGGAGTTACAAACAAGATATACTATACCTTTTGTTATATGGGCTAATTATGATATTGAAAGTAAAAACGACATACATACAAGTCCAAATTATTTATCAAATCTTCTTCTTGATACTGCAGGGATACCAAAGAATGAATTGGGAATGTTCACGTCTAAAATAAGTGAGAAAATACCTCAGCTTAATCTTATGGGGCATTATGACAGCGACGGAGTATGGAACACTAATGACTTAAAAACCAATCAGGAACTTAAAAAGTATGAAGATGTCGAATATTATTTAATTACAAGAAAAGAAGAATAGTGAAGAGGGTTATTTTAATAACCCTCTTTATTGTTTGCCGAGTATTCTTTCAAAATAATCTGAGGTAACTATATCGCTTGGTCTGTTATAGCGATTTAATAAAAACAAGCAGTCAGGGTCTTTGGTAATTATGTTTATTTTCTCTGTGCATGAAAGACTTAGTCTAAATCCCATTTCTTTTAAATAATCCGTGCTTTCATCGTTGTATGCGCCGAATGGATACGTATAGATGATGGGCGAAAAGCCTGTATTCTCAAGAAATTTGTCCTGCGCCTTTTGCGTATCGGCAAAGAAAAAATTCTTATAGTCGCTTGCGCTTTCGCCTTTTTTCCTTTTCACACCGTTTCTGCCATTTGTGTTTGAGTGTGAATCATATGAATGATTTCCAATATCAATTCTCTCATCTTTAACCATATCACAGACGTCGGTCCAACGTAAATAACCATAAGCGGTATTAGCTATATTGCTTTCTGTATATTCATCTGTATAACTTCCCACAACCGATATGACGGCTTTTGCATCGTATTTTTCAAGCAGAGGCTTTACATATGTGTAGTTGTTGTAGAAGCCGTCGTCAAAAGTCAGCATGACAGGTTTTTCAGGTAGGGATATGTCTGAATCCACATAGTCAATAAGATTTTGCGCGGAAATAAAATGAAAGCCGTTATTTTTTAAATACTGAATATCCTGTTCTAATACGGAAGGCGTTATAACATATTTTCCGGACATATCGTAATCCTTAAGGATACTATGGTACATAATAATAGGTAACTCTATACCGTCTTTGGTGTTATCAGATAAGGCGGGAATATTTACTGTGGAATGAAACAATGTACCAAGAACACAGGAATAAAGTATTGCTATAAAAATAATAATAGACATAGTTTTAACTTTTTTATACATAAAATCACCCCTTATCAACTTATGATAAGGGGTGATTATTAATTACAAAATTATGCTTTATTAATTGAGCCAAATAGTTCCATTTTTTCTTTTACTATTACTTTAATAGCTTCTGTACCCGGAGCAAGGAGTTTTCTTGGGTCAAATCCTTTGCCTTCAAGGTCTTTTCCTGCTTCAATATATTTTCTTGTAGCCTCTTGGAAATACAGTTGACACTCAGTGTTTACATTGATTTTGGCAACGCCGAGAGATATGGCTTTCTTTATCATATCTGCCGGAATGCCTGTGCCGCCGTGAAGAACAAGCGGAAGATTACCTATAAGTTCTTTTGTTTTTGCAAGCGCGTCAAAATCAAGACCTTTCCAGTTTTCCGGATATTTACCATGAATATTACCAATACCGGCTGCGAGGAAATCTACACCAAGATCAGCGATTTTCTTGCATTCCTCAGGGTCAGCAATTTCTCCTGCACCGACAACTCCGTCTTCTTCGCCTCCGATTGAACCAACTTCGGCTTCTATGGAAAGACCTTTTTCGTGACATACTTTTACAAGTTCTGAAGTTTTTGCAATATTTTCTTCGATGGGGAAGTGCGAACCATCAAACATGACAGAAGAGAAACCTGCTTCAATACATTTATAGCATCCGTCATATGAACCGTGATCAAGATGAAGCGCTACAGGAACTGTGATATTCATTTCTTCAATCATAGCTTTAACCATAGCTGAAACGGTCTTGAATCCGGTCATATACTTGCCCGCGCCTTCTGACACTCCGAGAATTACAGGTGAATTGTTTTCCTGCGCTGTCATAAGTATTGCTTTTGTCCATTCCAAGTTGTTTATGTTAAATTGACCTACCGCATATTTGCCTGCGACAGCCTTATTTAACATTTCTGTTGCTGAAACTAACATTTTAAATTTCCTCCTTAAAATTAAGTGAATATACTATAAAATAAATATAAGATTTATTTATTTTCAGTTACCAACAACTATTGCATTTGTATTCAAAAGTTGTATCAATGTATCTTCTGATGTCTCCAGCATACGTGATTTATTGCAATGAGGACATGAGAGAATTATATTTCCCTCAACTACGTTAAGATCAATATTCCCCTCGCCGCAAACACATGAAATCTCATTATTATCTTTCAGAATGTGAAGTCTTTCTATTATAGCGTATAAAATATTAAAAGCTGAATCCTCCGCGTCATCGCCAATATCGTCTATATCATCAATCATATCAGAGTACATGTCCGCGTTTTCATCAAGGATTTTTTCAACTTCTCTTTTTTCTCCGGCAAAGAATATATCAATTCCCGCCGCCGGACATTTATAGGTAAACAGCTTCTTATTCCAAAAGTTTTCTTTAGATATGCTGTAAGTATGCTTTTCGCCGCAAAGCGGACAAGTTATATCTAATCTGTATTTATGATTCTTTTGTGAGATATATACGCAAGTTTCATGACATCCATGAGTAGGGCATATAAGTTGAATTTTGTCCGCTCCCGAAAAATTAAAAATCGAAAGTGACTTTGAAGATATATTCGAGCAGAATGGGCATATATATGCAACTATTCTTTTTAAATCCACTAACACCTTAAAACCCCATGCCTTTCCGCCCACATAATATTTATATATCATATCTGTGGGCAGATATGATATTATTTTGTACCAATCTTATTTTCTCTTGCGTAGAAAAACAAATATTGCTGAGCAAACCCGCCCATATCCCCGAATTTATCTTTTGCAAAGCTGCAAATAGTTTCTATACTTTGCTCACTGTCAAAATAGCAGTATTCCATAATGCGTTTAATCCAAACATCCACAGGAAAGGAATCAACACGTCCCAAACCAAAAAGCAGTATGCAGTCGCTTACTTTGTTTCCCACACCGTTTATACTCATAAGAACTTGCTTCGCGTCATATGTTGAAAGAGAATGGATATGGGTATCTGACAATTCTCCGTTTTTAAATTTTTTTGCCGCATCCAATATATATTTATCACGAAATCCGGCTCGAATAACGGCCAAATCATCTGTTGAAAGCGACGCTGTCGTATTCGCGTCAGGAAACGAATAGTATGTATTTCCCATATATTCAATACGTTTGCCAAAATTTTCGCAAAACCGCTCAATTATTCCTTTGATTCTTGGAATATTATTGCTTGCGGAAATTATAAAGGAAATTACCGCTTCCCATAAATCCTGATTCAAAATACGTATACCTGATCCGTAAGAAATAGCCTCTTCCATTATTTTATCTTCAGACAGCCTGCTTTTGATTTTACCGTAATCTCGGCTCAAATCAAAATAATCAAACCAAATATTGTTCCAGTCGTCCTCGCAGGTGTCATAAAGCGTGATAGCGTCTTCTGACTGAGATATGAGAAGAGCTTTTCCTTTGGCTATTCCGAAATAGGTATTTTCGGAAACTTCATTAAAACGAAAACATTGTCCGCAATCAAAAATATGTTTTAAGTGAAAGTCTCTCAATCCTGTGACAATCAAATTATTGTCAATATTCTTTACATCCATGATATTATTATACCACAGTGTTATTATTTTATCAATTATTAAAATTAAGTTTGTGTAATTTGTGGACTAATTAATATATTTATGGTATAATAACCTCACGATGTAACCAAAAGTAACATTAAGACACATTTTTCTTTTGCTTTTAGAGTGAGAATATATGCTTTTGCGAGTGTAAATAATAATTAAACGGAGGTAAAATAAGATGACAGATAAAGAACTTTTTGAAAAATTGTCATACAAGAGAAAAAATGTATATGAAAGCATAACGGAGAAAGAAAAGGATGAGATGCTTGCGCTGTGCGATGAGTACAGGGAGTTTCTTGACGAGGGAAAAACTGAGAGAGAGTGCGTGGAAAATGCAATTAAAATGGCACAGCTTCACGGTTTTTCAGACATTAATAAGCTATCGAAGTTAAAAGCGGGTGACAAGGTATATAAAATCAACCGCGGAAAAAATATTTTGCTCGCTGTTATAGGAATCGATGATATAAAAGAAGGATTAAATCTTGTCGGGGCGCATATAGATTCTCCAAGATTGGATTTAAAACAAAATCCTCTATATGAAAGCAATGATAT